>CAYJPB010000145.1:0-5352 GCA_964371955.1 uncultured Desulfovibrionaceae bacterium
TTCACATAATTTGAGTACATTGCCGACATATTCGTTCGGGACGTGGATATCGATGCGTACAAAAGGTTCATAAAGAGCGGCAATTTTTGTGGGGTCCGGCATTTTTGCGGGGTTATCTATCAATTCGGTTTTGCCGTCAACAGTATCGACTTTATAAATAACCGACGGTGCAGTGGCGATAAGATCGATATTAAATTCTCGTTCAAGGCGTTCTTGGATGATTTCCATATGGAGAAGCCCCAAAAAACCGCATCTAAAGCCAAAACCGAGAGCTTGAGATGTTTCGGGTTCAAAAGAAAAAGCGGCATCGTTGAGTTGAAGCTTTTCAAGAGAGGCTTTGAGATTTTCATAATCGGCGGCATCTGAGGGGTATAAGCCGCAGAAAACCATGGGTTTTACTTCTTTGAATCCGGGAATCGCCTCAGCGGCAGGGGCATTGGCAAGAGTTATGGTATCGCCGACTTTTGCATCGCCGAGCTCTTTGATATTTGCGCATAAAAAGCCCACTTCACCGACAGAAAGTTCGGGAATATCTCTCGCTTCCGGAGAAAATACGCCTAGGCGCACCACTTCGTATTGCTTTTGTGTTGCCATACATATAATTGTGTCATTCTTCTTTAAAACGCCGTCCATCACACGAAAAACAATAACAACACCTTGATAAGAATCGTACCACGAATCAAAAATCAGTGCTTTGAGCGGCGCATTAATTTCACCTGTAGGTGAAGGTAAGCGCTCAACAATTGCCTCTAAAACTTTGTCGATATTCAAACCGCTTTTTGCAGAAACAGCAACGGCATCTTCGCAATCTAAGCCAATTGTTTCTTCAATATCGCTCTTAACTCTGTCTGGGTCGGCGGAGGGTAAATCAATTTTATTGAGAATGGGAATAATTTCATGGTCGTGATCTAGTGCAAGGTACACATTCGCAAGAGTTTGCGCTTCAACACCTTGTGATGCGTCAACCACCAAAAGAGCGCCATCACACGCAGCAAGAGAGCGCGAAACTTCATAGCCAAAATCCACGTGGCCGGGGGTGTCGATAAGGTTCAGGATATATTCTTTACCATCAGTGTGAACATAAGGGATACGAACGGTTTGCGCTTTAATGGTGATACCTCTTTCGCGTTCTAAATCCATTTTATCGAGGTATTGATCTTTTTTTTCTCTATCTGAAATTACTTGCGTGAACTCTAAAATTCTGTCTGCAAGGGTGGATTTTCCGTGGTCTATATGCGCAATAATAGAAAAATTTCTAATGCTTTTTTGGTCTGTCATGTTTTTCTCACAAGGTAAATTTAGCCGAAACTATCGGCAGACAAGGGGATTCATCGAAGAAATGAAATAGCTTAATGTTGCGGAATAGTCAACTTTTCTTCTGCTTTCTTTAATATAAATGTTGCTACACTCACAAGCGCCAAATAATAGAGTGCTGTAATAAAGTAGACTTCTGTGGGCATAAATGTGCGAGAAACCAAAACTTTTGCTTCGCCCGTAAGTTCAATACATGTAATGATATAAGCAAGCGAGGAATATTTAATCAAGTATATTATTTCGTTACCGCAACCGGGGATAGCGCGGCGCACAGCTTGAGGAATTATTACGTGTAAAATCGTCTGAAATTGTGTCATGCCAAGAGCATGAGCCGCTTTTAGTTGCCCTTGCTTTATGGAAAGCAAAGCCCCACGCACATATTCCGATTGATACGCTCCTGTACAAAGAATAAATCCAAGAACGGCGGCAGGGTAGGGGTCGAAGAAAATTCCTAAATTTGGCAAGCCGAAATAGATTATCATAAGCTGGACAGTAAGTGGAACACCACGGATGAGAGTTGTGAAAGCATTGAATAATTTCACAAAAAACTTTGAGCCGAAAACTCGAATAACTCCGATGATTATTCCCAGCAGCCCGCCAATAAGTGCAGAGGGTACGATAAGTTGAATCGAAACCCAAAGTCCTCTATTGAGTACAGGTATGACACTTTGTGTGATAAATTCCCAGTCTAACATTCAGTTTCCCATAAATTTCTTCTCAAGAAAATAATATACACCCCTTGAGTCTGTCAAGTGTTAACTTTTTCTTTGTTAACTTAGATTTTTTGAAATGCTTTCTAAGTGGATAAGAAGAGTGCTTTTAAAAACATTTTCAAAAACCGGGCTTTTATAACCCGTATTAGAAAGTTCAGCTGCCTCTTTTTGTAGGTTTGTTTCTTTTGTCATTGGGTAGAGCCCACCTGCAAAGGAAAGATAAAACAACATAAAATTATAAATTGTTTCATCTTCTGCATGAGGATATTGCTTTTTCAAAAGGGCGAGGAAGCGATATTGGATAGGAACTACATCAATTTTAAATTGTGTGAGGGCTTCAAGAGATACATTTTTTTCAATTATTGCGTAGAGTACGCTATAAAGTTTAATAAATTGAGGTACTTCAATAAATGCATTTGTGAGAGCTGTTGCAATATTTTCATTGCTTTTCTTTGTTTTTCCCAATTCGCTCTCAAGATACTGCGTAAATTTTTCTAAATATATTGCTGTGAGCTTGAGCAATATTTCTTCTTTTGTGGAAAAATATTGATAGATTGCAGGTCTTGTAATATGTGTTTTTTCTGAAATATGCCCGAATGTGATTTCTTCGAAGCCATGCTCATCGTAAATCTGCATGGCGGCATTCATTATTTCCATTTCTCTTTGCTCGAACTGTTCTTTACTTCTTGCTCGTTTAAAGTCCATACTGCCTTCTTTTGTTTTTCCTACAATTTCTGTGTACATACTACACTACACACGCCATGCATTCAAGAACTATTTTTGCTCTTAAAAATGAATTTTCAGGGTATAAAAAGGAAGATAACACAAGAACAAACATCTACCCATGATAGCGGATGAAAAATTATATTTTGACAAGACTGTCTAGGTAGATTCGCGAAAATTTTTATAATTTATGGAGTATTTTTTCATTCTCTCGCCCATAATACGCTCGGTAATGCCCAACGAGGAAGCAGCCTGCCCCATATGTCCTTTTGAAAGTGTGAGTGCTTCTGTAATTGATGCTCTTTCAAGTTCTTCAATGCGTTCGGGCAGAGTTCCCGAAAATGTTTGTGACGCAACAAAAGAAGTGCTCTTGTTATCTTGATTGCAGTGTGCGCTGTGCAATTCAGGCGGTAGATGCTGAGGTAAGACGTATCTTCCTTGCCCTATTAATAACATACAGCGTTCGAGAACATTTTCAAGTTCACGAATATTCCCCGGCCATGTATAGCGTTCAAGCATTTCTTTGGCAGCAAGTGAAAGCTTTGGTTTTTCTTTACTTTGAGCTTTTGCAAAATTATCTAAAAAATGTTCTGTCAAAAGAGCAATATCGCTTTTTCTTTCACGAAGCGGCGGAAGAAAAATTGCAAAAACGTTAAGTCGGTAATACAGATCTTTTCTGAATGTTCCTTCTTCTACCATTTTTTCAAGATCGCGATTTGTTGCGGCAATAATGCGTACATCAATTTTTCTTGTTTCTGTAGAGCCAATTCGCTCAAAACTTTTTTCTTGTAACACTCGAAGGAGTTTAGCCTGCGTTATGAGGGGCAGTTCTCCTACTTCATCAAGGAAAAATGTTCCTTTATCCGCCATTTCAAAGCGCCCTTTTCTTGCCTGCACAGCACTTGTGAAAGCGCCTTTTTCATGGCCAAACAGTTCACTCTCCACAAGGCTTTCAGGTAAGGCGGCACAATTGAGAGAGATAAATTTTTCTTTTTTACGAGGGCTGTTTTCATGGATTGAACGTGCGACAAGCTCTTTGCCTGTTCCACTTTCACCACGCAGAATAACTGTTGTTGAACTTGGAGAAACTTGCTCTATTCTTTCATAAACGTTTTGAATTGCTTCAGAAGTTCCAATTAAATCGTTGTAACCTTTTTTGCGGGGAATACGCAAATGCTCGTGCTCATCATGATTTCCCTGCATGCTGTTTTGGTGTAAGCGAATATAAGGAATAAAGGAATTTGCAATAACAGACAACATTCTTTCTTCCAGCTCAACATCATTAACTTCATGCGCCTGTTTACCGATTCCAAGTGCTCCGATTACTTTATCATTAAGCTTTATGGGCACACATAAAAAGGCATTTATTTTTTGCGGATCCCACGCATGCGTTCTGTTCAAAAACAGCGGATTATGGGCAATGTTGTCAATAAAAAGGGCTTTTCCGCTTTGGATAACATTTCCAACCACGCCCTCACCAACAACATAATGTCCCTGCCTTTTTTGCTCGCCGGAAAGCCCCGAAGCCGCTTCGATATAGAGATCCCCGTCGACAGGAGAAAGCAAAACCAAAAGCACCCTCTCTGCATATGTGACTTCTCGAATAAATTCTAAGGCGTCATCAAGCGTAATTGCCTTTTTTTGCAGAGAATTGAGTATGTTAATAAGACGAACCAAGTCAGAACTTTCTTTCTTAGAGCGCCTTTTTCCATTTCCTATGATACTTTTCTTGTTTGCCCTCTCCATTACTATTCCCAATCTGTGAACTTAATCCAATTCAGCGTTATTTTTAGTTAAGATATTCATTAATTATATTTATAAGTTTATCGTGTTCGATAGGTTTCGCCAAATGAGCATTCATACCACTGTTGAGAGCCATTTCAACATCGTCTTTGAAAGCATTTGCGGTAACAGCGATTATCGGCACGGTTTTCGCATCAGGTCTATCG
Source organism: uncultured Desulfovibrionaceae bacterium (assembly GCA_964371955.1). Taxonomy (GTDB): domain Bacteria; phylum Desulfobacterota; class Desulfovibrionia; order Desulfovibrionales; family Desulfovibrionaceae; genus CAYJAZ01. The sequence continues at coordinate 4,700 of CAYJPB010000145.1, forward strand.
AGAGCGCGAATTGCTGTAGCTGCGTCATAGCCCGACATTTGAGGCATAAGCGCATCCATAAGAATGATATCAAAATGTCCTACAGGAGAATTTTTGAATAAATCCAAAGCTTCCGTTCCATCGGCAACTTCTTCAATCATAAAGTCATATGTTTTGAGCATTTCTGTGATGATAAGGCGATTTAAATCCACGTCGTCAGCAAGCATAATACGCTTTGTAGAAAGTTCTACTTCGTTTGCAAGCGAATGTTCCATACCGTCAACAATGTTTTCGACAAGAGTTTGAGCCGCAGAAGCAGGATTTTCTATATCCATTTCAATAACTTCTTTCACCTTGTCGCCGTCTGTACCTTGAGCAATCTCAAACCAGAGCGCAAAGGAGAAGGTTGAGCCTTGATCGACAACACTTGTTACCGTGATATCGCCGCCGAGTTGGTTGATAATACTGCGACTGATAGACAAGCCAAGCCCTGTTCCACCATAAATTCGTGAAATTTTATTTTCGGCTTGTTCAAATGGTGTGAAGAGCTTAGAAAGGGCTTCTTCTTTTATGCCGATGCCTGTGTCACGAACAGCAAAATTAACAAGTATTCTATTGTGGTATGTTTCTTGAAGGCTAACGTCAAGCGAAACTGTTCCGTTTTTCGGAGTGAA
>CAYJPB010000146.1:0-5311 GCA_964371955.1 uncultured Desulfovibrionaceae bacterium
TAAATTAAAAGCAAAATCTATAGGAAAATAATAAATTTTAGGACGATTTATTTTTGAAAATGCTCTAATCTGGGCGCAACCTTTTGCAGACATTTCGTCTTTCATACTTGCTTATATATTGTATTTTGTTGTATCTAAGACGCTTTTCAGTGAGCATAGCGAACACAATAATACAAATGATAACCTTGTTCATGCTTAGTTTTTTGACAATGAAATAATGTAATAGAGGAGGTTCTTGCTTCTGGAAGGTGTTGCTGGCAAACATATTTAAACCGTAACAAATTGTAATTTAATGTAAATTTTCAAAACCATACAGTTCAGCAACTATCTAAGAGAAATTTTATTGTCCGATAACAGTCCATAAGCTTTTTTACAACCCCAAGAAAATCCATGTAATACATTAGGATACTTGCATTAATGCAGAAAATTGTGATAGCCCTTTAAGTCTCAAAAACACTTTTAGGGCTTTTTTATGGCTCTGAATAGTAATCAAAAAGCAATCATTTAACGAAGCAAGAACCACGTTTCTTGCAAGTGAGGTTTCGTGCACAAAGTGCCGAAACAAGTAAAAATTATGTCGGGCAAAGCGTGAGGATTTCCCTCAAAAAATCAGCTTGAGCGCACGTTGTTCTGTATGGAAGAAAGAGGAAATCATCAACTATTTTAATAGTTTTCAAGGTGATAGTCGAGGCGCAAATGAGTAGCTCTTCATCAGATTATGACGAACAAGATGAATTTCTTCCGCTTTTTGTCACAGGTTTAACGCAAAGACCAGAGAACGAGGAGAAAATTATTTTCCAATCGGAAGAAGAAAAACACGTATATAAGAAGAAGATTGAACAAATCAAGCAAGAGCAAGAATTACGAAAACTCCTAAAGAAAGTACGCGACTATCAACAAGCAAAAATTTGTGAAACCTTAAGGGTTTTGAGGGCGACTTCGGGTGACATTTTCCCTGAAAAGCATTTAGAGTAATTGTTATCACGATTTGAAAGTAAGCCCGATTTCTACATCAAACATGATATTCGTGCTCATCTTGAAGGATTGATGAAGAGGTATAGACCACAAAATCAAACTCCAATCGAAATATAATACATGGAAAAAGCATACATATTTTTATGGCACTAAATCCCTAAGCCAGCCTACCCAATGGGTACACACGCCGCTTCGCTTTGTGCTTCCCATTTTGGGAGCTGCGAGGGCATACGAGAACTTGCTCGAATTGGAGCGAATATCAATCAGCTTGCACGGTGGGCAAATACCTATAAAAGCCATACCGAAGCAATACAGATTCTCACCGCTTTAGCGAGTTTGGAGCGTTCTTTAAATGATTTTAGGGACGAAACATGTATATGAAAATATTTCCACATGGGCAAGGTGACGGCGACAGCCCAACATATTATCTTGTCAGCAAAGATTATCACGGACGTGATGAACACCCACCACAAGTTTTGCGTGGAGATGTTACCACAACCAAAAATCTTATTGATAGCTTGGAAACGAAATGGCGCTTTACGGCAGGGGTTCTTTCTTGGCGACATAAATTAAATTTGTTTCGGCACGTTGTGTACGAAACCTCGCTCACTAAAGATTTGTGCGCTTTGCTTACATTTTATTGCTATAGATTTTGCTTTCGCAGGGCTTGAAGCTGACCAATATAATATTCTTTGGGTTCGCCACAGTCATGCAAAACATCACGAATTACATTTTCGTGATTCCGAGAGTGGAACTTAGTACAGGCAAAGCATTTAATCCATGCCCCCCCGGTTGGCAAAAGCATTTTGACCCTCTAAGGGATTATTTCAATATTAAGGAAAATTGGGCAAGACCTGATGACCCTGCTCGTTCACGGCTATATACTCCTGAAAATGCCGATTTGAACAAAGCGCGTCTTTTGCGTTGGAATAAAACCTCAATGCAAGATGAAAGAAGCGAGGCAAAGCAATCAATACACGATTATATCTGTACAAGCATTGAGCAAGGCAATATCCCTGACAGCCAAGATGTCATCACCGCCTTACAAAGTGCAGGGCTACAAATAACAAGAGCAGGCAAAGATTATCTTACCGTACAAGACCCAGATAGCGGGGAAAAATTAAGATTAAAAGGAACAATTTATGGAAAAGACTGGAAATACACTAACCGCCTTGATCGACCCTACATCTTAGAGGACGAAGAAGAGGACAGAACAAGAACGGCAAACAATCGAGAGCATAACACAGAAACAATTCAACACCCCCAAGAAATCTTAGTGGTCAGGGAACTTGTTGAAATCATCAAAAAACGCTCTCTCTACAACAGAAAACGCTATCCACAACGAATTAGACAACTTGGAGAGCAACTTCTCTATCCATTGTCAGAAAGTCCGCCGAATAATGAATTTCAACACATGGTTAGCGATATTGCTGATAATCACAGGAATAGTGCTGAGTGGCATGGGGCTACTGACATTCTACAAATACAGGCTACAGAGCTTGCACGAAGAAATTCAAAGCCTGAAAACGACAGCCCAACAATTACAAATTCAAGTGACCATGTGGGAACAAGAAACATGGGGACTAGAGCTCTATCAGAGCGGAAACAGGCGATTTATAATCCTGCCAGAGGGCAGTTCAACAGAAACATGGACAGTAGGCGACAAGAACGCCTTTCTACTGAAATTACAGGGGGACGGAATTAGAACAGCTATTAACGGCAAACCTTACCAAAATGGAGCAAGAACTCTCAAGCACACAAACAATGCTCTCTCAGGCGTTGGAGCAACACAAGACAGAACTTCAAAGCCTGCAAAACAATCTAAAAATTTTACAGCGAGAACAGAACTCACAGAGCGAACAATTACAACGCTTGAGCATTGTTTACGAGAATTTACAGCCCTTATTGAAAAGGTTGAACAGTATATTAAGCAACGAATAGAAGTAAAGTCGCAAAAACAAAAGCAAAGTTCTTTGCGAATGAGAATGTAAATTCACAAAAAATATAAATATTGCAGACAAATACAAAGAAAGAAGATTTTTAAGCTCACCAAGGATAATTATCTTTTAGAGAACTCATTTCATGCATAATGCATGCATAGTTTCACGCATAAGAACGTGCATATCTACATTCTCAAGTCTACAAAAAAGGATAGCTCATTTGAACTACCCTCTTCATGCTCTATATTTTTTCCCTCAATTCATCGAGATAATCTGCCCACCATTCCATCATGTTTCTTCTTTCAGGTAAATATTGAGCGTAGTTATAACTTGCTCGTATGCCATCACGTTCAGCGTGAGCTAATTGTCTTTCTATCCAATCCCTGTTGGTTTTATCGCACGTATAAAAGCGTCATTGAGTTTTCCCATTACTTACTCCTCATTAATACCCCTACTACATTTCCTCAACTCGCAAACCTTGCAATAGAGAGGATTTTATACTGGGGGTATTGATTTTCAAAACTCACATATACCCCTTTTAATACCCCTAAAAGAATGGTATGTCAACAAATCTTACCGAACCTCTTAGTATAAGCAATATCTAAAAAACAAAGTCCTACAGCGAAATATCGTTCGCTGCAGGACTTTATGATTTTTATAAGTGGTGCACCCGACAGGAATCGAACCTGTGGCCTAACGCTTAGGAGGCGTTTTCTAACTTCTTTCTTCATTTTTCACTTATTTGCATTATCATTATTTTTTAGATACTTATAAAAAATCACTTGCTTTATTTTTCCTTTTTTGTATGTAAAAACTGTTTGGAGGTGGGAAATAGGGTGGGAAAATAAAAACATCTAAAAATCCCTAAGGAGAGTAAGAAGTGACACAATCAAAGCGTGAAAAAACGAATTATCCCGGGGTTTGTTATCGAGTGGTTGAAAATACAGCTATAGGTAAACCCAAAAAAGTTTATTACATTAGGTATAAGAAAAACGGTAAACTCTTTGAAGAAAAGGTTGGCGGGCAATATTCGGATGATATAACTCCTGCTAAAGCTGCATTGTATAGAGCTGATAGAATTTCCGGAAAGGTTGAATCAAGAAAAGAAATTCGCGATAAAAGAAACGAAGAAAAACGTAAGCTTCTTGAAAAGCCCACAATGGAATTTATCTGGAAACATTATGCAGAGCACAACAAAGCGAAAAGAAATACACGTACCAACGGTTATGTTTTCAAAAACCATTTGGGCAAATTTCATAAACTACTTCCCTCTGAGGTTACGACAGCTCATGTGAGAGAATTGCGTAAGAACGTCGAAGATAAAGGACTTGCTCCACAATCCACGAAACATGTTTTGGCTTTGCTGAGAATTTTACTCCGTCATGCGGTTCGCTTTGATCTTTGCGAAGGTGTAGAGCTTTCAAAAATTCACTTTGAAATGCCACATGTCGACAACGTAAAAACTGAGGTAATGACACCTGAGCAACTGATAGCATTTCGCAACGCCCTTGATGAAGAAGCAGATCAAAATGCAGCATCGCTTATCCGCCTAGCTCTTGTCACAGGCATAAGAAGAGGAGCATTGATGAATTTGCAATGGGCTGATATAGATTTTGAAAGAGGCTTTATATCTCTTCGCGGTGAAGTCGCTAAAAAAGGAAAAACTGAAAAAATACCTCTGAGTTCAAGCGCTCGATATATTTTGGAAAACATGCCTAGAATTGGTGAAAGCATATATCTCTTCCCGGGTAAAAATGGCGGTCCGCGGAAAGAAATCAGACATATAGCGAATAGGGTCAAGAAGAAAGCAGGACTTCCCGATGACTTTCGCCCTCTCCACGGTTTGCGGCACACATACGCATCCTTGCTTGCATCCAGTGGTAGAGTTGATTTATATACACTCCAGAAGTTGTTGACACATTCAAGCCCTGCGATGACACAGCGATATGCGCATCTTGCCGATGAAGCTATGCACAGAGCTGCGAGCGTTGTTGATGATATTTTTGAAAGGAAGGAAGAAGATGAAGAAGGATAAAGATTACATTGCTGCTCTATTTTACGATATAAGCCTGAGATATAGAGTGTTGATGACAAACGATATGCATGATAAGATAAAAATGCACGAAGAGAATATCAATCGCTATATCAACGAATACTTCAAAAAGCTAAAAATTGAGCAGCGAAACACTGTTGATGCCTTGATTGATTTTCTTGAAAAGAAGGCTCACGATAATACCTCTGACAATACAAAACTACAGTCACTTACCAGTAGTTTGAAAAAAATGAAAAACAACAAAAGAACACAATTTTCACAAAAATTTTTATCAGAAGAAGATATTTCTGAAACTGTCAAATTAAGTGTCAGTGAGTTTCGTCCTATTTTTCATGCTGCCAAG
>CAYJPB010000147.1:0-5278 GCA_964371955.1 uncultured Desulfovibrionaceae bacterium
GTCATGACAATGCTAAGTGTGAAAGCATGTGGGCAAGAGGAAAAGAAGAAATGAAAATGTCGAAATTACTTATAGTTGCTTTTTAGATACTCAGCCAAATGTAGTGTTTGGGCGAGTTTTTTTCCGGCATATTCAGCTTCGCTCAGCGTGTCATTGTGTGAATTTATTTCACCTTTTTTATATACATGTAACGCTCTCACGGCAGAAACTGTTCTGTAGCCTACTGCTGACAATGTTTTCACCATAACATCAGAAGTTACGCCCATATCCGAAACGTCTTCTTGTTCACATACTGCTACTGTTACAGCATATTTTATGCCAAATATTTCGTTGGGGCTAAGCCATACGGATCTGTTGTTCGGATCGAAAATATCATAGGCATACAATCTGTCTATAAACTTTTTTGTTAATGCGGATACATTATAGAAATATGTCGGTGAACCGAGGATAAGTCCTCTGCTTTTTTCAAGTTTTTCATATACTTCTTGCATACCGTCTTGAATAACACATCTGCATGTTTTTGCACAGCCCTCACACGCTATACATGGGCCAAAATCAATGTCTGAAAGATAGAGTTTTTCCACCTCTATATCGATATTTTCAGTCTGTAGCCCATAAATAACTTTATCGACAAGTGTGTCTGTATTGCCTTTTTTTCGTGAACTTCCAACAATTGCAAGAATTTTATCCATATTCATATCTCCTATAAAACCAACAGTGAAAATATGCTTTTATATAGAACAACACTACATATAATTTATACAATAGTCAAGCATGGATAGCGAGTTCAAAATTACTGTGTGGTGTAGATGTTTGAAATACTTCACAGAAAAAGTAATTGACATGTGAAAAAAAATATATATTATAGAATATATTATCGGTTTTTATATTTTATCGGCTAATGTTGCGTTGATTGTGGTTTGTTGTTGAGATTAATGGTGTAATTCATAGAGATTGAAAATGGTGTATAAAATCGAAGATTTTTTTCAAAGTATGATAGAAAAATTAAGCATACTTAATGAAGAAGTTTCAAAAAACGAATTTTTAGAAGAGATATGTCGTTTTTTTGATATATCGCACGCTTTTATCTATGAATCAAATTATATTGGTATATTTCACAGAAAAGAATATTTTGAACTGACAAATAACAATCCACTTCCTGAAGAAATTGACATTAAGCAAGTGTTGGGACTTGAGCTGATGAGTGAACTGTGTTCGCAAAAAATCATTCTTTCTTTGGGCGATTTTGAAAAAACCGTTTTGGAAGAAAAATTATTGGCTCTCTTTAATGTCAATACTCTTATTTTTATCCCGATACTCAATCAACACTTTGAACTTGCCGGCTTTGTGGGGCTTTGCGACAGAAGAAAAGAAGTAAGGCACGCAAATGTAAACATAAGTAAGGCATGTGCTTTGCTCACATTACTTGCAAATACCATGAAGCTTGAAATGTTTCAAAAAGGAATTGCCAGTGCTGAGGCAACACTCGGTAATGTGCTCGATCATATTGGCATAGATATTTATGTAAATGACTATTATACACACGATGTGCTTTATGTTAATAAATCTATGGCGGCACCTTATGGCGGTGTTGAAAAGATGATTGGTAAGAAATGCTGGCAAACAATATTCGATGATAAAACTGCCCCTTGTGACTTTTGTCCTCAACCGAAATTACTAGATGAAAATGGACAATTGAATAAAACCTATCAATGGGATTATGAGCGCCCCTTTGATAAATCATGGTTTCGTGTTTTGAGCTCGTCTTTTCCGTGGACCGATGGAAGTATTGCGCACTTGGTTGCGAGTATAGATATTACTGAAAACAAAAAAAACCAATTGGTTATCGAAAAGCTAGCGCTGTATGATTACCTCACGGGGCTTGCAAACAGAAGAAGCTTGCAAGACGATATAGAACTTTTTGTTAATGATTCTTCAATATTGGGCGAGAAATGGTATGTGCTTTTCTGTGATTTAGATGAATTTAAGGCTGTCAACGACACTTTGGGGCATGAAGCAGGTGACGTACTTCTCAAAGGAATTGCAAAAGATATCAAAGCTATCTGTAATGATGATATCAGAGCCTACAGACAAGGCGGAGATGAATTTGTTGTTATTGTGAAAGATAGAGATTCTGACGACTTTATAAAAAAACTCATCAATGATTTGTTTGTTATTTTCCGTAAAAGGTATGAATATAAGGGAAAAGATATGGGCTGTGGATGCAGTATAGGCGTGTCACATTTCCCAACGCAAGCAAGCACAACAAAAGAAATACTTCACCTTGCAGATACAGCTATGTATAATGTAAAAAAAGAGGGCAGAGGTTCTGTGCGTTTTTGCTATAAAGGCAAATTTCTTGAAATGGAAGAATATTTTAAAGTGCGCTGATATGCGCCGATATACGTTATGTGCACTTATCCCGATAAATTATTCTCAATAATCACCAGTATTTGAGTTGGCAGTGTAAAAAATGGAAGAAAAAAATATGCCCACAGCAATTTTTGACAGAGACGGCACTTTAATTGTAGAAAAAAACTATCTGCATAATCCCGATGAAGTTGAAATTGCAGAGGGTGTTGTTGAGGGTTTGTCTTTACTGCAAAAATCCGGTTTTAGAATTCTTGTGGCAACAAACCAAGCAGGAATTGGGCGTGGTTATTACACCGAGCAAGACATGCACGCTGTGAACAAAAGAATGGAAGAAATGCTCGCACTTCACGGCATTAAAATTGACAATGTGTACTTTTGCCCGCATGCTCCTACCGATAACTGCTTATGTCGTAAACCTGCGCAAGGTATGATGGAGCAAATGCGCCTAAAGTATGCTATAGACATGAAAAAATCGTATATGATAGGCGATAAAGAAAGCGATATCCTTTTTGGAAAAAACGCAGGTATGAAAAGTATCTTGGTGCGCACAGGATACGGTTCAAATACCGAAAAAAAAATGAATACAAAAGCAGATTTTATTGCAAACACTGTGCTTGATACAGCACAGTGGATTTTGGAGGAACATAATATATAGGAGGGCGTATGAGTTTATTCACATCATTGGAAAGTTGCTTGTCACAGGCTCGTGTAGGGGTTGTCGGTTCAGATTCCGCCTCTGCACTAAAAGCGTGTGAAAAAGCGGAGAAGAAAGGTATTATTAAATTAGTGCTTTTGGGTGATAAGGTGAAAACAGAGAAAATAATTGAAGAAATTGGTTTTGACAGTCCTTATTCTTTGCACGAAGCAACAAGCTATACCGATGCCGCAGAGCAGGCAGTGGCGCTTGCAAAACTGGGAATGATAGACATTATCCTCAAAGGCAGAGCTGACACAACAGCGGTTATGCGCGCTATTTTCAATAAAGAAAAAGGTATTCCACCTAAAGATTTATGTAGTTCTGTTTCGATTTTTGAATATGAAAATCGATTTATTCTTATAAGCGATCCGGCGATTAATATTTACCCAAGCCTTGAAAATAAAGCTTTTATTGTTCAAAATGCGATTGATGTTGCGCGTGCGCTTGGAATAAAAAAGCCAAAAGTTGCTGTGTTATCGCCTACTGAAATCGTTCAAGAAAAAATAAGTGAAACTGTGCACGGCGAAGAATTGTCAATTATGGCAAAAGAGGGGCGTTTTGGTGAAGCCTATGTGTATGGTATGGCACTTGATGTTGCTTTATCGAAAGCGGCGGCTCAGCATAAAATGATAAATAACGAAGTTGCCGGAGAAGCTGATATCCTCATCGCTCACGACCTCAATGCGGCAAATATTCTACATAAATGCTTTTCATTGTTTACGAAACAAGCGCATGGTTCTATTATTGTCGGCAGCAGAGTTCCTGTTGTTCTCACAAGCCGCAGTGAAGATGAAGAAACGAAGCTCAATTCCATTCTTCTTGCAAGTAATTGTGCTTTTCAAGGCACAGTATTTAAATAGATTATGTTTTGAATGAGGCAGGCAGAATGGCGCAAAGAATAAAAAAGATTGACCATGCAGTCATAACTACTCAAGATATTGATTCTTGCCTTATTTTTTACAAAAAACTGGGTTTTGAAGCGAAAATCGGAAAAGGTAGATATGAATTGTTTGCCGATGGATTTAAAATCAATGTGCACATTTTGGGAAAAGAACTTTCCCCGCACGCTTTGAATGTTCAACCCGGCTCTGCCGATCTTTGTTTTGAAGTCGTTGGAAATATTGATGACTTCCGACAAGAACTTCAAAACAAAGGAATTATTGCAGAATTGGGAACAGTTACGCGAACAGGATTTAAAGGAATGATGAATTCAATGTACGTGCGAGATCCTGATGGGAATTTAATCGAATTTTGTTCCTATGCTTGATTATTCGCATCCTCGCTGATAAACATTGCACGCATGGCGTTTAAGATAGCAAGAATAGCAACGCCGACATCGGCAAATACAGCAAACCAAATTGATGTGATACCCAAAAACGCGAGAATCATAATAATTAGTTTTACACCCAAAGCAAAAACAATATTTTGCACAACAATTTGTCGTGTTTTCTTCGCAATTTTTATGGCAGTGGCAATTTTTGAGATGTCGTCATTCATAATAACTATATCAGCGGCTTCAATCGCGGCATCAGAGCCAACACCGCCCATGGCAAAGCCAATGTCTGCCCTTGTGAGCACAGGCGCATCATTAATTCCATCACCCACAAAAGCCGTTATATGCTGATTGCTTGTCATTATTTTTTCAAGTTCGGTGACCTTATCTTGAGGTAAAAGCTCGGCACGCACATCATGTATGCCAAGCTGACTTGAAACTTCCTGTGCAATTTCTTTGTTATCGCCGGTAAGCATAATAATATTTTGTATTTCTTCACTAAAAATACTTTTAATTGCGTTAGGTGAGCTTTCTTTAATTTCGTCTGCTATAAGAATATAGCCAAGAAATGTTGAATTTTTTGCAATGTATACACATGTTTTGTTAAATGTTGGCAATTGTTGAATGTCGACGCTTGAGAGTAGGGCGGCATTGCCTGCATAGATGGTGTCATTTCGGGTTGTTGAGTAACTTCTTTGCCATATGCGGTTAAATTGATTTTGCAATAGGATGAGTAGAGTGGGCTTCGGCAATTGCCGCAAGTTCTAACAAATTATCTTTTGACAGAGGCGGAGATGTATCTGCAACAACTTGAATTTCCTGAACCTTGAAAATGCCTTTTGTGAGTGTGCCTGTTTTATCAAATACAATTGTTTTTACATTATATAAAGATTCTAAATAATTAGCTCCTTTTACAAGAATACCTTTACGAGCGG
>CAYJPB010000148.1:0-5243 GCA_964371955.1 uncultured Desulfovibrionaceae bacterium
TTAATAAAAAAAAGGCAGCCACAACAGGCAACCTCAACAAATAAGAAATCAAAAACTGTACATCAACATCAAAACAATTGTCTTTTACTGTATTTAAGCGTACATTGTCAAGCTTTTTTTTGTGAAAATATTAATTTCTTGATTAATTCTTGCAAACGTTTATACTCTTTTGACGGAGACAAAGAGTAATTGTATGATTGTTTCTGACAATTAAAACAAATTTATCTGTAGGAAAAATAATGAATTATGCTATAATTCTTGCGGCGGGAAAAGGAAGTAGACTGCAAAATAACACGAAAGCTATTTTACCAAAACAATTTTTTACCTATCAAGGAAAACCTTTGTGGTGGCACTGTGTAAAAGCTTTTGAAAAATCTCCACTTGTACATGCCCTAGTAATTGTTTTTCATGAAGATAATTATGCATTTGCTCAAGCACAAGTTGAAGAATATCGCGCAGATTTTTCCTTGCCCTTCATCTTGGTAAAGGGTGGCGATTCAAGACAAGAAAGTGTTATGAACGCACTCAAGAGCCTTCCCTCTGATTGTTCAATTGTTGCGATTCACGATGCGGCTCGTCCATTTATAAAAACAGCTTTGATTACTCAATATATTGATGTATTAATGAAAAATGACGAAATCAGCGGAGTAATTCCAAGCCTTTCAATTTCCGATACGGTTAAATCTGTCAACAATGACTTTGTACTTTCAACTCTTCCAAGAGAAAATATTAAAACAGTGCAGACACCACAATGCTTTTATAAGGATATAATACTCAATGCACACAATAAAATATCTGAAAATCAAATAAATATTACCGATGATGCGATGGCAATTGAGTATATTGGTGGGAAAATATTGTGTGTTGAGGGCGATGTTGAAAATAAAAAAATTACCTATATTGACGATTTAAAACTTCTGGAGCAAGAAGAAAAAATGCAAACAATCACCACTTTCGGTTACGATGTGCACGCCTATGTTGAGGAAAATCATCCAAAGGCTCGCCCCTTTAAACTGGCGACAGTACCTATTATATCAAAACATTTTTTAAAAGCTCATTCAGACGGTGATGTGCTCTTGCATGCGCTTATTGATGCCTTACTTTCACTTGTGAGCGCAGGAGATATAGGCACACATTTTCCTGATAATTCAAAAGAATTTGAAAATATTTCTTCGGCAATTTTGCTTGATAAAACCCTTGCTATCCTTTTGGATCGTGATTCTTCTTTGCGCCTTATACACATTGATTGCACGATAATTGCTCAAGAGCCGAAAATTGCTCCGCATACCAAACTTATTCAAAAAACTCTTGCCAATCTTTTAAGTTTGACTGTGGAACAAGTGAGTATTAAGGCAACTACAGAAGAAAAACTTGGCTTTACAGGGGAACTTAAAGGCATTAAAGTTGTCTGTGTTGTAACTGCAAACAAAAACAATCGTGTTTAAGGAATAAATATGCAAATTCAAGCTGTCTATAATGATGATAATTCCTTGAAAGATATTGAAATATCTCTCGAAACAAAAAAACTTTTCTTGCTTGGTAATACGGGAAAAAATCGTGAATTGTCGATTTTAAATAAGTACGAAACCCGAGATAAAGTACATGTGTTACCAATTTTTATAGGGCTTGGCTTTGGGTATGCCATTGAAAAATTTTTAGAGGAGAGCGATAAAAACATTCCTGTTTGCATTATAGATAAAGAAAATTTTTGTGAAATTGATGCATACAATCAACAAATTCAAAATATTATCAATAATCCTCGCGTGTATTTAGTTTCAGATTCAAACAAAAAAGAAATACTGAAAAAAGTCACACACTGGCAGAATAAGCATAATGATTTACCATTGTTACCCTTAGTAAATACACAATATTTACGATTTGATTCAAGTCATTATAAGGATATACATGAAAAACTTGAAGCTTCGTATTCATTTGATTTTTGGGGAAAAGTGCGTAAAAAAAGATTTCAAAATGAACAACCCAAACTCCTTTTAATCACAAGTAAATATTTTTTAATGGGTGAAATTGTCACAGCATGTCAGCTTCTTGGGTATGAACACAGGCTTTTGGTTATTGAAGATGAAAAATTATTACAAGAAGAATTTGTCACAAGACTTTTGAATGAAGTTGTGGAATTTCAACCTGATGCAGTCTTCACCCTTAATCACCTCGGCGTGGACAGGGAAGGCGTTTTAACGGATTTGCTTGCTCGTCTTGAACTTCCGCTTGCCGCGTGGTTTGTGGATAATCCACACCTTGTGCTCTCGTCTTATCCAAGGCTTACCTGTGAATGGTTGACGATTTTTACCTACGATGAAGATAATATTCCTTCATTAAATCAAGCAGGTTATGATTCGGTACACTATCTTCCTCTCGGAACTGATATTGAACGCTTTCACCCACGAAATGCACAATTACCTTATCCAAAACAGTGGGATAGTGACGTTTCCTTTGTGGGAAACTCTATGCGAACGAAGGTCGCTTCTGCACTCAAAAGGGCTGATGTTCCCAGAGAATTAATCTTACATTACAAAGAGATAGGTGCTTTTTTTGCAAATTCAAATCACCATTCGGTGTATGATTGTATTGCTGAACATTTTTCCCACTGTTTGCCCTATTATGAAAGCTTGGGAACAATTGAAAAAAAACTTGCATTTGAAACGGTTATCACATGGGAAGCGACAAGACAATACCGCTTTGAATGTTTCAGCGAAGTTTTTCCATTTAAGCCGCTTGTTGTCGGTGATGAATCATGGATTAGAGCGCTTGATTTAAGAAAAGTGCAGTACAATTTTCTTCCGCCACTTTCCTATTATTCAGAACTTCCCAATTTTTATACTCATTCAAAAATTAATTTTAACGCGACTTCAAAGCAGATGAAAAATGCTGTAAACCAGCGTATTTTTGATGTGACGGCAACAAATTCTTTCGTGCTGACCGATTGGCGCTCACAAATGGATAACCTTTTAGAAAGTGGCAAGGAAATTATTTCTTATAAAGATAAAGATGAAATCTTTGATTTAACAAAATATTATTTGAAAAACGAATCTGAAAGAAAAAAAATTACTGAAAAAGGCAGACAAAGAGTTCTTGCTGAACACAAATGGGAAGATCGTGTGCAAACCATTGTAAACATAATGAAAAAAAGATATGCATAACATAAATGAACTATTGATTTTGGGTGGGGGAACGGCAGGATTATATGCCGGCTATTTATTGAAAAATGCGGATTATACCTCATTCAAAATCCTTGAAAAGAATAGGGTAGAGGGGCGTAAGCTCTGTATTGCCGGCGGCGGGTACGGTAATCTCACAAATACCCAAATTTCCACGAAAAATTATGTTGGACAAGATCCTACATTTGCTAAATATGCATTGAATAAATTTCCTTCAAAGAAAGCTCTTGCTCTTTTTAATGATTTAGAAATTCCACTTGAAGAACGAGATTTTGGACAGATATTTTCAACGGTAAAAGCAACGGAATTTCGTGATAAGCTTGCGCGCAATCTGCCTCTTGTAAATAATTGTGATATTATTTCTGTAAGTTATAATAATAATACATTTTCCGTTCAAACCTCAAAAGGGCAATTTCTTTCAAAAAAACTTATTATTGCAACAGGCTCTTCTGCCTATCCACAGATTAATGCAAGTGAAATTGGACTTGAAATTGCGCAAAGAATGGGATTACAAGTGCTTGAATTTTCACCTGTTCTTACGCCTTTCATGCTTCCGCACACATCACCGCTCAGTAAGCTTGCGGGTATTTGCCTTGATGTAGGCATTGAAATTCATAAGCAAAAAATTATCCGCCCCATGCTCTTTACGCATACAGGCGTTTCGGGGCCGGCAATACTTTTGCTTTCGTGTTATTATCCCGATCAGCCTGTTATTATTGATTTTTTACCAAATGAAAATATCAAGGAATTATGCCACGCACCAAGCAACGGAAAACTTTTGGTGAAAAATCTATTGTGCCGACTTTTACCGGACAGACTTGCCTATGCGCTCACTCCTTGGAATTTACAAGACAAAAAAGTGGCAGAGCTTTCAAAGAGTGAAAGGACAATTCTTGAAAACGCCATTCATTTCCATGAATTAGATAATGTAGACCCTGCTTCGCTTGTGAAAGCCGAAGCCGCACGTAACGGTATACTCACGCATGGATTAAACGAAAAAACCTATCAAGCAAAGAACAATCCTCATCTTTATGCAGTAGGAGAAGTCATCGATATTACAGGGCAATTGGGTGGCTACAATATCCATTTTGCTCTTGCTTCAGCTTTCTGTGCTGTACAAAGTATATTAGACAATCAATAACAATTCAGCTAGTTAGGTTGTGTTTTTCTTAAAGTATTGCTTGAACTATTTATTTGTCTAGGTCAGCCCATAAATCATAATCATTGGGGATTTTATCCCATGGAATTTCTTGTGAATTTTTGCGTCTTTTGCGAATAAGCACATAGAGTGCGCCGGATCCGCCGTCCTCTGCTTTTGCCGTACAAAAAGCTAAAACCAGATGTTTGAAAGGCGTGTCGATAAGCCAATCACACACTTTTGTACGAAGTATTGGCGTACTGTTCAATGAATTCAGCCCTTTACCCGTAACAATAAGCACACATCGCATATCTCGATAATAGGCATTTTTGAAAAATCCTACTAAATTCTGAAAAGCTTGATAGGCATTTAAATTGTGTAAATCTATATGGCTTTCAGGGTTATAATGCCTTTGTTGCAGTTTGCCGAGTGTAAGAATGTCCAAGCCTAAAATATTGCATTGCACATGGTCAGCATTCTGCGTGATTGAAAATTCAAGTTTTCCTTCCTCAAAATCATGTAGGAGAGGAGAGGGATCGTTTTGCACAACAATCTGTTCAGGGTCGGGCGGGGCAACTCTTTCTTTGCCGTCAAGCGGTTTTACATCAAGCATAGCTTTATAAAAGTCATTCGATTCATTATTGATAACTTGCTGCTTTTCTTTATTTTTATTATTTGGAATATTTGAAGAAATATCCGAAAGAATTTGAGTTTCTAGAGCTTTTTTCTTGCTTTTCTTGCTCTGCGAGGGAAGCTGCTCAGCAAGCGTTTGTATAGGCTGCTCAGCTTGTTTTTTTTCTTGAGTATTTACATACTTATCTGTATTTTTGACGTTTTTTACATTACGCATTGTTTGCAGAAACAAATCTTCATCGCTGCCAAAATTTTGCAGAGGTACATCTTCTTTTAAAGGCTTTTTTTCTGCCTTA
>CAYJPB010000149.1:0-5195 GCA_964371955.1 uncultured Desulfovibrionaceae bacterium
ATTGAAAATCTTTGTTTGGTCAATGTTCTTTATTTTCGGTTCAATTTTTGGTATGATCACTCGTGGTATTTTGGCGAAATTAGGCAAGTCACACTTACTTTGCAGCGGCATAACCAACCGTATTTCAAATACTTTGGTTGACTTCATGGTTTGTGCTACATTTATGACAATTACACTTGGTAACATCATGCAATACATGGCGCCATTCTTGGCTTCCGTACTTGCTTCAACATTGGCTGTTGCCGCAGGAACTTGGTACTACACTCGTAAGCTCAAAGAAGACGGCATACAAACATTCGCCTATATGTTCGGCTTGATGACAGGAACTGTGAGCACAGCTTTCATTCTCTTACGTCTTGTCGATCCTGCAAATAAATCACAAGTTCCCATTTATTTTGCGATATGCAGTGCTGTTACTTTCCCAATTTCAACCTTCCTTGTACCGGCGCTTATGCACTTAGAACCCGTGTACGGTGGTTCTGCATGGCTTACTGTGGCAGGCTTCCTCGCACTTGGCATTGCTGGAGCAATTGTTGCACAAATTTTCCGCTTACCGCAAACAAAAACAGCATGGGAACCCGAAGAGTAGTTTCTTATAGAAATTTGACAAGGATTATATTCGCCTCCGGCGCGGGCAAAGGGGGTAACCCCCTTTGCAAAACCTAAAAAATTCATTGAAAGAATTAAATCATCACCTGCTAACTTTCTATACTCATCATAAATAAAATAGAGTGAAAAATAAATAAATTCATGAAAATACTAACTATAAAGGATATATAATGATTAAAAATGCTCTTGTTATTATGTTCGACTCATTACAATTCAACTATCTCGGTTGTTACGGTAATGATTGGATAAAAACTCCAAATATGGACAGGCTTGCTCGCGAGGGTGTTCTCTTTGAGAATTGCTATTCCGAGGGATTACCCACAGTTCCCGTGCGCCGTGCCATGCATACAGGACGTTACACACTTCCTTTCAACGGCTGGTCAGCCATGACTATGGAAGACACTTCAATAGCTGATTTATGTTGGGGACGTCCCATTGACACAGCCCTTATTTTCGATTGCCCCATGTATCGCCTACCAAAATTCGGCTATACACGCTCATTCGACAAAGTATGGTTCACTCACGGACACGAGGGCGACCAATACTATTACGAAGACGATCCACTCATTCACTTCAATCCCGAAGATTTTATCGAAGAAGCAACCGATAAAGAATACCGCAGAAGAGTGGGCGATCAAGGCGCAGATACCAACTTGCACGAAATGAGCTCATACTTGAAGCAAAGACAAAACGTCGGGCACATCGAAGAACAACGTTATGTTGCGCGCACCGTGAATAAAGCAATAGAATATTTGGAGCAAGTTGACAGAAACAAGCAGTTCTTCCTTTGGGTAGACAGCTTTGATCCGCACGAACCGTGGGATCCACCATCAGTCTACGACCCTGATATGAAATGTATGTATAACCCTGATTATGAAGGAAAAGACGAATTTCTTCCGATTATGGACATTGTTGAAGGTTTATATTCAGAAGCGCAGCTCCACCATATTCGTATGCTTTATGCAGAACTTGTCACCCTTTGCGATAAATACTTAGGCAAATTGCTTGATACGGTTGACAGACTTGGCTTCAACCAAAATACACTGTTTATGATGGTTTCCGACCACGGCGAACCAATGGGTAATGCTGAACACGGGCACGGAATTATGCGTAAAGTGCGCCCATGGCCATATGAGGAATTGGTGCACACACCCATGCTTGCCCGCATGCCCGGTTGTAAAGTAGGACATAGAGTCAAAGGTTTTGTGCAGTCATGCGACGTTGCTCCCACTGTGTGCGACTGGTTAGGCATTGGCGTTCACCCCGATATGCAAGGCAAAAGCTTATTGAAATTAATGACAGGCGAAGAAGAAAAAGTGCGTGATTTTGCCATTGCAGGCTATCACAGATATTCATGGGCTCTCTTCACCGATGATTATTCTTATGTGCACTGGGTGAAGAAAGAAAAAACCAATGACTTAAGTATGAATATCGACACAATCATCTCAGGTGTTGCCGTCACAGGTGATCATATCGAAGCTATCGGCGGAAAAACAATGGTGCAAATGCTCGATGGAATTATGGATAGGCAAGAAGTGAAAGATGCCGCAACTCGTCATAAAGAAGCCGCAACCCTCGATGGCGAAGATCAATGGACATGTACCCCGGGTGCTGTTGCCGCTCTTCCCGAACAAGATGAATTGTACGACCGCAAGCTCGACCCATTCCAGCTCAATAATATCATCGATCAACACCCAGAAGTGGCTCGTCAAATGTGGGATCAGTTACGTGAGTTTATTTCAGAATTGCGTGTGATGAGCTAGAAAACACGTTATTTTGAACAATTTTTAGATGAAGTTGACAGGAATATGACTCGCCTCCGGCTGGGCCAAAGGGAATAATTTCCTTTGGAAACCCCAACTGCATCATTGCTTTTTCAAGCACTACAACGGATGATACACTTTATTATAGTTTGATAGTTATATTTTACAATAACAAATTATTGCAGTGCTTACATACATTAAAGCGTATAAGGTTTCCAAAGGGGATTATCCCCTTTGGGCGCGCCGCAGGCGAATATGATGCTTGTCAACATCATAATAAACAAAATAAAAATATGGAGAAAATCATGATTAAAAATGCTATCGTTGTAATGTTCGACTCTTTACAGTTCAACTATCTTGGTTGCTACGGCAACACTTGGATTAAAACTCCAAACATGGATCGATTCGCCCGTGAAGGTGTACTCTTTGAAAATTCTTATACAGAAGGTTTACCGACTGTTCCTTGCCGCCGTGCAATGCACACAGGCAGATTTACGCTTCCTTATCAAGGCTGGACAGCAATGACAATGGAAGACACTTCTATCGCCGATCTTTGTTGGGGACGTCCCATAGACACAGCTCTTATTTTTGACTGCCCAATGTACCGCTTGCCAAAATTCGGTTATACTCGCTCATTTGATAAAGTATGGTTCACTCATGGACATGAAGGCGACCAATATTATTATGAAGAAGATGCGCTCATCCATTTAGATCCGCGTGACTACATGGACGAACAAACCGATATCGCCTATCGTAAAGAAGTGGGCGATCAAGGAGCAAACACAAATTTACATGAACTCGGTGCATACTTGAGACAAAGACAAAATGGCGGTGAAAAAGAAGAAAATCGCTATGTGGCAAAAACAATCACAAAAGCTGTTGAATACTTAGAGCAAGTAGACAGAAATAAGCAATTCTACCTTTGGATTGACTCTTTTGATCCACACGAACCATGGGATCCACCGTCAGTATATAATCCCGATATCCCCTCAAGTCAATACGATCCTGACTATACAGGCAAAGACGAATTTTTACCTATTATGGTAAATGTTGAAGGTTTTTATACCGAACCTCAGTTGAACCATATTCGTATGCTTTATGCTGAACTTGTCACACTTTGTGATAAATACTTTGGTGTATTACTTGATGCGGTTGACAGACTCGGCTTCAATCAAAACACATTGCTTATGATGGTTTCCGACCACGGCGAACCAATGGGTAATGACGAACACGGGCACGGCATTATGCGTAAAGTGCGCCCTTGGCCTTATGAAGAATTGGTGCACACTCCATTGCTTGCTCGCTTCCCCGGCTGTAAGGTTGGACACCGTGCAACAGGCTTTGTACAATCGTGCGACGTTGCCCCAACTGTTTGCGACTGGTTAGGCATCGGCGTTCACCCCGATATGCAAGGTAAGAGCTTGCTGAAAATGATGACAGGCGAAGAAGAAAAAGTGCGTGACTTTGCTATTGCAGGTTACCATAAATATTCATGGGCTATCTATACCGAAGATTATTCCTACATTCACTGGGTGAAGAAAGAAAAATCAAACGATTTGGGCATGGTTATTGATATTGTTGCCGGCGGCGTGGGCGCAACAAGCGATCACTTAGTGGGCGTAGGCGGTAAACTTATGTCAGATATGCTTGACGGTGTTGCCGATGACGATCAAAAAGCAGCTTCAAAAGATGCGCAAACTCGCCATAAAGAAGCGGCAACCCTTGACGGTGAAGAGCAATGGACATGTACTCCGGGTGCTGTTGTTGAACTTCCCAGAGATAATGAGCTTTATGATCGTAAAAAGGATCCTTTCCAGCTCAACAATATCGCAGACAAACATCCTGAAATTGCAAAGCAAATGTGGGATCAACTCCGTGAATTTATGTCAGAGTTGCCACTTCTTAATTGAAAAGAGCCCCCTAAGTATACGTTATACGGCTTGTAATAACGTGTACTTAGGGGGCTTTAGCAATAATCTAAAATATTTGAGTTACAAATCTAAGGGTTTATACCTTTTTTTGAGAATATAGCATTTCTAAAAAGTTATTGCTGGGCATTGGTCTTGCCATATAATACCCTTGAACGGTGTCACAACCCAAATCTGTCACAATCTCAAGCTGTTCTTTTGTTTCAACACCTTCAACAGTGACGTGGAGGTTTAACTTTTTACTCATTTGAACAATCATTTCTAAGATATAAAGCGATCTTTCATCACCATCTATAAAGTCAACAAAAGAAGCATCTATTTTAAGTTCGTTTACAGAAACGTTTTTAAGCATGCTCAATGATGAATAGCCGCTACCAAAGTCATCCATAGAAATAATCACGCCCGATTCTTGCAAACTTGCTAGAATTTTTTGTATTGTACCGATGTCATTATAATATGCACTTTCAGTAAATTCCAAGCATAAACGAGATGGTTCTAAATCGTATTTTTTCAAGAGTTTAAGTATGGTTTCTTGTAAGTCGAGACTATAGATATTTGACCTTGAAACGTTCACGGATATTGGAATTTCAATGTTGTGATTCTTAATAAAAGCACAAACTTCTTCCCACACATAGTAATCAAGGCTACGTATGAAGCCGTTTTGTTCAAACAATGGAATAAATACAGCGGGGCTAAGCAATTTTTCATGCTTATGATTCCAACGCACCAGCGCTTCTGCTCCACAAATTTCTAATGTTTTCAAACTGTACTTGGGCTGGAAATAAATTTCAAATTCTTTTCTGAGTAAACCCCTTTGCATATCTTGAGAAAGTAAGCGGTTTGTCTTTACTTTTTCTTCCATTTCATCCGTGTACTGTCCACAGTGAACGCCATA
>CAYJPB010000150.1:0-1331 GCA_964371955.1 uncultured Desulfovibrionaceae bacterium
AAGATTGCAACTATTGTCAATGGTAGCAAGGGTAAAGAAAATGCGACACAAATACGTAATGAAATGCAAGATGTTATGATGGAGCACGTCGGAATTTTCCGTAACGGTCCTAGCCTTGAAGAAGGTGTGAAGAAATTGCAAGTCTTGCGTGACAGAGCATCAAAAATTGGCTTGCAGGGTGGTTCAGTTGGCTTTACACCTGAATTATCACTCGCATTACGTGTTGACGGCATGCTCAAGCTTGCACTTTGCACGGCCTATGGAGCACTCAAACGTACTGAAAGCCGCGGTGCTCACGCCCGTGAAGATTATCCTGAACGTAACGATCAAGAATGGCTCAACCGTACACTTGCCACATGGAAGCCGGGTGACGATTTGCCGACATTAAATTATGAAGAAGCAACGCCTTATTATGAACTTGCTCCCGGTGAGCGTGGATACGGCGGCGGAAAAATCATATATGCTGATATTCCGCAAGAAAAACTACGCATTAACGAAGACTTACTTAAATTATAATTCTTAGGAGAGAGACATACAATGGCAAGAAAACTTCATTTTCAAATATTCCGTTATAACCCTGCCAATCCGGCTAGGGAAGCACACATGCAGTCATTCTTCCTTGAAGAATTCGACAGAATGACTCTCTTTGTTGCATTGAACCTTATTCGTGACACTCAAGACCCAAGCTTGCAGTTCGACTTCTGTTGTCGTGCAGGTATTTGCGGCTCTTGCGGCATGGTCATTAACGGCAGACCGGGCTTAGCCTGTCACACACAAACTTCTGATTTGCCCGACACCATCACCCTACACCCGCTTACTGTTTTCAAACTCGTGGGCGACTTATCCGTTGATACGGGAACATGGTTCAGACAAGTCGGTACAAAAATTGAATCTTGGATTCATACCGATAAAAAATTCGATCCTTATGCTGAAGAAGAGCGTATGGATAACGCATTAGCCAATGAAATCTTTGAGTTAGATCGCTGTATTGAATGTGGTTGTTGTGTTGCTGCTTGCGGTAATGCACGTATGCGCGAAGATTTTATCGGCGCAACTTCCATCAACCGCTTAGCTCGCTTCTACCTTGACCCACGCGATAATCGCACAAGCAGAGATTATTACGAACTTGTCGGCGACGATACCGGCGTTTTCGGCTGTATGGGCTTGTTAGGTTGTGAAGATGTGTGTCCGAAGCAAATTCCGCTTCAAGATCAGCTCGGTATTATGCGCCGTATGGTAACGCTTGAAAGCGTGAAAGGTTGTGTTCCGAAGTTTATTTTGAAAAAACTTGAAAGATAGATGAACTGGTAGAGTTGGGGGAGGCGAACCAT
>CAYJPB010000150.1:1358-5194 GCA_964371955.1 uncultured Desulfovibrionaceae bacterium
GCAAGGTTCGCCTCCCCAAAACCCCCTCCACTCCTTGCGAAACTTTTAATACCATCGCACATAATCCAGTGAAAAATAATTTAGATTAGGGTGGCGATGGGAGATGTTAATTTACATGTAATTTATAAATTATAACTAATAAGGTTTGCAAAGGGGGTTACCCCCTTTGCCCCAGCCGGAGGCGAATACTATCTTATTCTCTTCCTCATAAAAAAATAAAGGTGAATATGAAAGTTATTTCAGCAGAAAAAATACACAAAGCGATTGTTGAGATGATTGCGCATACAAGCACTGTCTTGGAGGACGATGTTTACAGCGCTCTCAAAGCGGGCTATGCGCGTGAAACCAACGATGCTTCCAAGGAAATTTTCCGTCAACTTATTGAAAATGCCGACTATGCGGCTGAATCGAAGTTGCCACTTTGCCAAGATTGCGGTACAGCAATTTTCTTTGTGGAACGCGGCGAAAATATCCAAATCGACAAGGGCACACTCAATGAAGTCATCAATGCGGCAATGGTTGATGGATATGATAAAGCGTACTTGAGAAAATCAATGTGCGATCCTTTCAGCCGCAAAAACACTGGCGACAACTCACCTGCTGTTATCCACACCGAAGTTGTTGCGGGTGAAAGTTTAAAAATATCCTTCCTTGCAAAAGGCGGTGGCAGTGAAAATGTTTCTCGTGTGACAATGCTTAGTCCCTCACAAGGAATTGATGGCATTCGCAAGTATGTTATCGAAAGAGTTGCCGATGCAGGCCCTAATCCTTGCCCTCCGACTGTTGTGGGTGTTGGGATTGGCGGAACGTTTGAATCCGTCGGGCTTATGGCTAAAAAAGCGCTTATGCGTAAACTCGATGACGTTAACCCCGATCCGCAACTCCAAGCACTTGAAGAAGAATTTCTTGAAAGAATCAATAAACTTGGTATCGGACCTATGGGCCTTGGCGGTAAAACAACAGCGCTTGCCGTAAAAATTGCGGCGGCTCCATGTCATATCGCTTCATTGCCTTTGGCAGTAAACATTCAATGTCACTCAGTCCGTCATAACACGGTTGAATTTTAGGGGGGAAAATGGCTACGTATAATCTGACTACTCCTCTGAAAAAAGAGGATATTGAAAAATTGAAAGCAGGGGATTTAATCCTCTTATCAGGTGTTATCTATTCATGCAGAGATGCTGCACACAAGCGCTTCATGCAAACACTTGATGAGGGTGGCGAACTTCCTTTTGATATCGAAGGGCAAATTATCTACTATATGGGACCCTCGCCTGCACCGGAAGGCAAAATTATCGGTGCGTGCGGCCCAACAACTTCTTATCGTATGGACGCGTATGCGCCACGTCTTTATGGCTTGGGCATGGCCGGAAGTATGGGCAAAGGCAAAAGAGCCAAAGAAGTGGTTGACGCAATGGTTGAACATAAGGGTATTTACTTGCTTGCTACTGGCGGTGCAGGTGCACTGTCATCAAAATGCGTGAAAAGTTTAGAAATTATAGCTTATGAAGAGCTTGGTCCTGAAGCTGTGCGTAAACTCGAAATCGAGAATATGCCTGTTTTGGTGGTGAACGATTGCCACGGTGATGAGCTCTATGTAAAGCCGAATATTGAAGCAGCAATGGCGTAACAATTTATTTTTATTAGGACGACGGCATGGATACGATTCGCCTCCGGCTGGGCCAAAGGAAATAATTTCCTTTGGAAACCTTACAGGAGAGGCACAAGTCATAAACCTGAAACTAAAGTATACTTGGGTTACAGTTAACAATTTAATTTAGAAATAAGCATATTACTTTTAGTAGTTGCATTTCAATAGGTAGGCGAATACAATGTAGTATTTGTACTAAAACATTTTGGAGGATTTATATGGCCTTATCTGAAAAATTAGAGGACTATGAAGGTTTCCACAGAATCGAATGTTGGATAGGTTTCTTTTTGGGACTTGCTGCATTTGCGAGCGTGTTCATTTTTGAACCTGTTGGCGGAATGACTGAAGCGTCGTGGAAATGCGCCGGTTTGGCAATGCTTATGGCTATTTGGTGGGCAACGGAAGCCATTCCCATTCCGGCAGCTTCTTTGTTGCCGATTATTCTGATTCCATTATTGGGTCTTGGCACAATGACCTCAGCCCTCACTCCTTATGCAAGCTCTACAATCTATCTCTTCTTGGGTGGATTTATGCTTGGTATAGCAATGGAAAGATGGAACTTACATCGCCGTATCGCTCTTAACATTATTAATGTTGTGGGCTACAGAGGTAAGTACCAAATCGCCGGCTTTATGATTGCGACCGGTTTTCTCAGTATGTGGGTATCTAACTCAGCTACAGCTATTATGATGCTTCCGATCGCGCTTTCAGTTATCACCATGGTTGTTGATGATACCAATCCTGACCATAACCGCTTTGCAACAGCTTTATTGCTTGCAGTTGCTTACGGCGCAAGCTTGGGCGGTATCGGAACATTGATAGGAACTCCTCCGAATGCTTTATTGAGAGCTTACCTTGAAGAAACATTCCAAATCAGCATCGGTTTTGGACAATGGATGCTCTTTGGTGTGCCAATTGCGGTAACTATGATTTTCATTACATGGTTATGGCTTTGCAGAAAGAGATTTAATTTGAACTCTGAAAACTCTGCACAAGTTATTCAAGAAGAATTGAGAAAACTCGGTGCTTGGAGTACCGGTGAAAAATACATCGCTATCATCTTTACACTTACAGCTGTTGCTTGGATTTGTGAACCTATTTTAGACGATACTTTCACATTCTTGAATGATACATTCATCGCAATCTTTGCGGCAATTTTACTCTTTATTATTCCTGTTGACGCAAAAAAACGTGTTTTCGTAATGGATTGGCAAGCAACTTCCAGCTTACCTTGGGGAACATTGCTCCTTTTTGGTGGCGGTCTTTCACTTGCCGGTGTTATCACTTCATCCGGTCTTGCTTTGTGGATTTCCGAAGCACTTGGCGGATTAAGCGGCGTTGCACCACTTGTTATGATATTCACCATTGTTACGGTTATTATCTTCCTCACAGAAGTTACCTCTAACACTGCGACTGCGGCTGCTTTCTTGCCACTTCTCGGTGCGCTTGCTTCAACTCAAGGTATTCCGCCGCAACTCTTCACAATTCCAGCCGCTGTTGCTGCGAGCTGTGCATTTATGATGCCTGTTGCAACACCACCGAACACTATTGTTTTCGGTAGCGGAAGAGTGCCCATCTCTGCCATGATTCGTGCAGGTTTGGTACTCAACTTTGCAGGTATGATAGTTGTTACCGCATTCAGCTGCTTTATGGTTGGTATGTTCCAATAATTGAGTAAAAGATTTAAAAAATAAATCTTTTGCGCAAAGTTTGAACTGCCCTCAACTTTTTGGACAGTTTAATTAAGTAACTTTTATGGACTGATTTCTGTATTGCACAGAAGTCAGTCCTTTTAGTTTTACTTTTATTCGTTCGTTATTATAATAGCTTATGTAGAGAAAATTGTTTTTCCTTACTGACGAAGTTTATAAATCTCTATCTTATCATCTAAACTCAACTTCATAGAAACCCCCCTTTTCTTTGTCCAAGGAAAGGGGGGATAACCTTCTTTGAAGTTTCAATAATTTTCTTGCAATCTATTTTCTTATGTGTGATGATAAATCAAAGAATAAATGACATAACAACTTAGATTTAACAAATATATTTGGAGAATGAAGAATGATAAGTCCAGAAGTACACGCAAACATAGAAAAAAGTTGGACAAATTACACTTTACCCGATCGTGCGCGTTGGTGGCAATCCAACACAATACGTAAACATATTGCGAAAACAATTTGTGGAAATG
>CAYJPB010000151.1:0-5090 GCA_964371955.1 uncultured Desulfovibrionaceae bacterium
CAAAAAGGAAGGAATTGAGGTGATATTACGCAAACTTGCTTGATATGCCAACTCTAAAAGGCGTGAAATAAAACCACTTTGTGAGCTGAATCGTGAAAAAAGTTCTGTTTCTTCAATAAGTCGACACAAGAGCGCATACACATTAACCTTATGTTTCTGACACATAAAATAATCTATTATTTCATATAGATATGGCGAGTTACTCTTAAGACAATCGACAAGAGATTCGTTTTTGCTTTTTGAATTTAGCCACATATCCGAATCAATAAGCTCTATTTCATCAAGAGAAAAAAGTCCATCAAATGCAACAACATGCCACAAAGCAAGCTCATTTTTCGTATCTGTCAAGAATTCAAGAAAAGAAAGAATTTGCCCCACAAGAAAGTTGCTTGTCATTTCAAGCGTACCCTCTGTGATAACAGGAATATTCGCCTCTGTAAGCCACTTTGCAAAGAGCGCACAATCTGTATTATCTCGAAGAAGAATCGCTATGTCCTTATAACTATAAGACAAAAGAGCTTTCTCGATAATTTTTAACACTTGTGGTCTAAGTTCTTCGTATACAACTTCATTTTTAAGTGCATTATCAATAGGATATATGCAAACTCTTCCCTCAGCTTCCTCTTGGCGTGACGGTGAAACTTTTTGCTCAACATCGTCAAAAACATCCATAATTTCTTTTGAAAATTCATGACAATTTGGAGAGTCTTTAAGCATTAATTCAGAAACTTGTAAACTAAAATTTTCGTTCTTCAACTGGGCAAAAACTGCATTGTTAAAGTGCACCACATGCAAAGCACTGCGCCAATTTGTATCAAGTGTTGTCTTGTGAACTTTTCCATGTAAGTCGTCAACAATAGTATTGAATAAAGAAGAATTGCCTCCCCGCCACGAATAAATTGCCTGCTTGACATCACCGACATATGTAAACGCGCCTGCCTGCGAAAGAATTTCATTTATAAAAGCTTGTAATATTTTCCATTGTTCTAGATTAGTGTCCTGAAACTCATCAATAAGGAAAAACTCAAGAGCGTACGACATACGGGCAAGAATTGTCGGGAAAAGATTTTTTTGCTCAATATACTCGAGTAAAATCGTAGTGACTCTTTTCGATAATAGATTTTCTTGATTGAATTCTTCAAAACTTTGCAATTCAAAAATAAGTAAGCAAAAATCTTTTAT
The DNA here is from genome assembly GCA_964371955.1 of uncultured Desulfovibrionaceae bacterium. GTDB lineage: Bacteria > Desulfobacterota > Desulfovibrionia > Desulfovibrionales > Desulfovibrionaceae > CAYJAZ01. The sequence goes on from CAYJPB010000151.1 coordinate 1,183, forward strand.
TGCCGCATAGTTAAGTCCTTGCTTTAAAAGCCATGCGCTTTTAAATGCTTGAGAAATCTCGCATGCAAGCGATTGTGCGCGCAAATATTCTTGTTGATTTTCTGCTTTTTCCAGCTTTTCTAAATCTTTCTTTTTTATTGCGGAAGACAAGAAATCATCACTCTCTGAGGCAAAAAAGCTTGAAAGAATGTTGTAATTAAAAAAATCATCAGTAGCTGTTCTGTACTCTTTGAATACGATTTCTTGTATCGCCCCACTCTTACTTGTGGATTGTTTTTGCCTTACAAAATCATCAAATTTTTTCAAAGCATTTTCAAAATCTTTCAAAGATACAGTATAACGGGCGTATAATTCATCAACATTACTCAATTTTAATCTTTCTTCAAGGCTCAATCCCTCAAGTATGGTATAAGAGGAATAGAATATTTTTCTTATATGTTTATACCCAAGAAAGCCTTTTTGCGAGGAAAGATAAAAAAATGTCGTATACATTTTTTCGTAATACGATAGAAGCATTGCTTGTTCGGGATTAGTGACATCATTTGTGAGTGCTGTATACGCAAGTGTGTCGAGAAGAGGTTCAAAAAAGTCCTCAATATTGAACACAATTTCAAAATTTGCCGGCAAGTGATTTTCTAATGTATTTTGCCTTAGAACACCCAAAAGGAAGCTGTCGATTGTGCGCAAGTTTAGCGCCGAATAGTGTGCAATTAGAGCTTCAAGACTTTTTTTTGCTTGTTCTTTTTCATGCCCCGTTTCAGAATTGTTTTCAAGCCCCAAGGCAATATGCTTAAGCCGTGAAATAAGTTTACTTTTCATTTCAGCGGCGGCGGCATTGGTAAATGTAATCGCCATCACAGACGAAAAAATATCCTTCACATTTTTGTCGCCATGCAACAACAATGCAAGAAGGATATTGATAATAGTGTGCGTTTTACCCGAACCGGCAGACGCTTTTATTTGGTGGATTGACGCTTTTTCCAGCGAGTGCAGAATTGTTGCGTCACTCATATCAGCCCCTTGAGTGTATAGGGCGTGGGCAACGGCGCTTCAAGCGTGGTTTTTGCGCAGCCTTCTTACGAGTTTGCACCGTGAGTTTTATATCTAAAGCGCTGTTCAACAATCTTTGGTGCAATTCCGAAATGATAATTTTTTCATAGTTAGGAATCATTGCAACACTTGCTCCAAAGCGTGTGCGCACTTCACTTTCAACAAGCTGTGTATGCTCCCAAATTGAAAGCAGTTCTTCGCTCGGCAAAAGTTTAAATTCTTCTGATGCTATAAGCTCTTGCTCTTGTGCAACGTGGCGTGCTTCTTCATTATTTTGTATCATCTTGAACTCCATAATTCATCAATAACATTCTTTAAAAAAAATTGCAAGGTTAATTATTTACTCGCACATTCTATAACACGCTAAATTATTTGATTTTACAAAACCATAGCTCTCAACATTTTTTTCATAAAGGCATACATAGCAAAACTCAATTTGGCATGTTTCTTGCTTGCCTCTAAAAACAAGCGGAATAAAATTCCTATATACCTCTAAGAATATTAATAATTATTCCGATACAACTGTTGTGAGCTTTATAAAGTTACTTTTACAAGGAGTGTTTTATGTCGAATATTTTTGGCGTGTCATCAGCCTTTGGAATGGGTAAAAACCTTTTTAATGTAGCAGAAAACTCAGGCTCATTCTTCAATAACAAAGCTAATAGCGATAACAAAGAAAATTCCGCTCTTACATTCCGAAGCGATGTTGTAGATATTTCCGAAGAGGGCTATGCCGCTTCACAAAACGCTCAAGACAATAAAATTGATCCCTCGGGCGAGAATGTAAAAACCTCTGCCACAACACAAGTTATAAATGCCCAAACCACAGAAGACTTTAAATTCAGTTCTAAATGGACTTCCACAATGGATTATGCCGAATACGGCAACCATGTATCACGCCACTCTTTCGACAATGGCGCGACTGTAAGTATCTATGAACACAAAGATAAAGACAAAGACGGCAACGCCATCTATTTCGCAACTATTGAGAAAGCGGACGACACTTTTGAAACCGTGGCAATAGGCAAGAACACCGTCTTTTCCGATGACGGAAGCGGGAATATCGTCATGTCGCAATATGATAAAGACTCCCCGATAAAGGGAAGCGGTGGCGATGATTTTATATTCAGCCTCAGCTCAAATACGGAAATTTATGCAGGCGAGGGAAATGACAATATCATCGTCAGGGGCAACAATACGCAAATTTATCTCGGCGACGGCAATAACACTATCAAAAATGGCTGGAATCCCGAAGCCGGTTATGAGCCGACCGTAAATATCGAGGGCGGTAACGGAAACAATGAAATCCAAGACCTTGTCGTTTCAGGCATTTTGGGCGATGGCAATAATAAAGTCACAGCAGGAACAATCAAGAACCTTACCCTTGGCGATGGCATGAACAGAGTTGCCGTGAATGAAATTCTCAGAGCAACATTCGGTGACGGCGAAAATACCGTGACGGCTTCAAGCATTGGAACAGCAACATTTGGCGACGGCGATAACAGAGTTCACGGCGCGCACTTGAACAATCTTATTTTCGGCGACGGTAACAATACTGCCGTAGCGAAAAACACGGGCTTTGTGAATGAAGAATATCAAGAATATCACATAGGTTCAATCGTTGCAGGCAATGGCGACAACAACATTCAAGCGGACAATATCGAAAAAAGAATTCAAGTTGGCAACGGTGACAATAAAGTGCGTGCCGGCGATTTAGGCAGTCGCTCACCTGAAATTTCGGGCACAGCCATTTTCGGTGACGGCAACAATGATATACTTTTCGAGCATGTTGTCGGCGATAATGCCCGTCTTTACATGGGCGACGGCGACAATAAAATGCAAATAAAAGAAGGGCATTTCCAAGTTGCGAATTTTGTGATAGGCGACGGAAACAATATCTTTGATTTTGAGAATGTGACGGGTGCGCTCAGTTTCGGCAATGGAAACAATCTTGTAAATCTTGAAACCGCAAATAATTTACAGCTCCAATTCCAAGACGGCAACAACACAATAAATGCCAAAAAAACGAATGAAGAGTTTTCCGTATACGCAGGCACAGGAAAGACAGCCCTCAATATTTCAAGCTCTGCCGACGGGCTTGATGTGCAAACTAAGGGAAACACAAATCTTTCCGTAAAAGGAAACCTCACTAACAGTTCCGTCATGCTTTGGGGCGAGCAAGGAAACAATAATCTCAGTGTCGGCGGTTCTTTACATGAAACCAATGTTGAGCTGAAAGGCGATAACGGCAGATTAAACGCTCAAGGTATTTTCAATTCCACAGTCAAGACTGACGGCAAAGATACCCTCATAAACGCCCAAGCTTTCTTCGACAGCACAATCACAGGCAGTGAAGAGCACAATGCACAATTGAGCGGATCAATGTTCGGTAAAGGAACAGTGAACGGTGAAGAGCTAAGCACCTTTGAAAACAGCGAAAATCCTGAAAAAGAAGCACAAATAGTGGCTTCGATTTACAGCGACTTTGTGCAGTCCTATTCAAAAGAATCTTCTGACTATATCACCGAGCAATACGAAAGCACAAATATGTTCTACACTCTCAAGAATTGGGACAGAATCCTTGAAGATATAAAGAAAGGATAGTATTCGAGAGGGGGAAAACCATGCCTTGAAAGGCAAGGTTTTCCCCCTCTCGAGCTCTCCCCCTTTGCTTGCGAACTTTTTATTACCACCGCTATTTATTGTGTATTAAAAGTAAAATTCTGTGGTGGCGGTGGGAAGTGCCTCGTTTGAAAAATTTAAACTATTTTTTTCTGATTAGTGCTAACACGTCAACGGAAACATGTAACCCCACCATAAATTAGCACGTGACAAAAGTAGAGATTTCATATAAACAA
>CAYJPB010000152.1:0-3809 GCA_964371955.1 uncultured Desulfovibrionaceae bacterium
TTAGGAAATTAAGAGCTTTTTCTTCAACATTTTCGTTTCGCCATTTCTCTAAGTTTATATAGATAACTCCTGCATTAAAGTAATGTCCCTCATGTTTTATGTCGCTATCGCCGTTGAGTGAAGCATATGTAAATGACTTTTCTCCCTCACTGACGACAGCGGCGGTATAGTTGCTTATATCAAGAGCAAAAACCTCTCGTATATCGCACGTAACCAGCATATCACTATCTAAATAGAGCAATTTATCTATTGATTTATCTATAATTTCAGACATATATAATCGATAATACGTAGCATAACTTCTTCTCCAACTGGGGAAATCTTTAAAGTCACTTGAATCTATTGCATGTACAATAATTTCCGTTGGAAACAGTTCATTCAATTCTTGGGCAAGAAGCTGTAGTTTTTTATTGCTATTATCTGAAAAACCGTTGGTGAATATATGAAAAACATAGGATTCATCAAGTAATTTCTTTGCCTCAAATGGATAATCTTCGCCATGTATCTCTGTATTGATTTGAGCAAAGTCCGATAAACTTTTTGATGTATCGGTGTTTTTTACAACGCTTGCTATTGCAAGGGCTGTAAACTGCACATATCTTTCATCCGCTGCAAAAACTATATGATACGCACTACTCATACTTCCTTCCTCTAAGATTTATATTCTCTAAATATTTTACTGTGCACAGGTAACGCGCTTTTTTTCTATTACACATACTTTTATATACTTACAAATACTTTGCTATATGTTCAAGTAGTGTATTTTTTGTTACTTCGGGCAAAGTTCTCTCATACACATTTGGGTCATTACCAATACCCCATATAAACTCGATATGTTTTCCATCAGGATATTTCCACGCGGCATCTTCAAAAGTCGTATATACTGCTGTCGGCACATCAAAAGCAGCAGCAAAATGCCTTGGGAGGGAGCAATTCCCGACAAGAAAATGCGCATTGGATATTATTGCAGCAGAAGTTCTCATATCTGGGCAATTTTCTGGAAAAATATACTGAATAGTACCGTCAAGAAAATCTGTACATTTACGCACTTGATCTTCTTCACCGGGACCACGCACAAAGAAGAAAATAACATTCGGAAAAGCCTCTTTTATGTACTGCATCAACATTGCATAGTACTTTGGAGGATAGGTTTTATAGTCACGCTTACTTGTAACATCCATAAGAATCAACTGCTTATCATTCGTATACCCATGCTCTTGTAAAATTGCATGCGCTTGCATTCTTTCAGCTTCGGTTAAATACATTTGCGGTCTTATAGAATCAATATTTTTTATATGGAGTGGAGCAAGAATTTCAAATTTCTTTTCGACTGAATAAACTTTTGTAGTGGGAGTAATATGTGTGTAATGCATGTTCTTATATAAACTTCTGTGTTGCTCGCCAAGCTTATATTTTGCTTTGGAAAAAAGCACCTGAAGCAAACAACGCGGAAGATTTTGCAAACTTATTGCAATGTCATACTTGTTTTTTCCAACTTTTCTGTAAAATGCCAGTTGAGAGAGAAAGTTAGGCGTTTTTTCTTTATCTAGGCATATTATTTCATGAATATTTGGATTGTTTTCAACAATGGGAAGACATTTTTTTTCTGTAAAAAAATCTATCTCAACTTCGGGAAAGTGCTGTTTTAAAGTAGAAAGTACAGGCGTAGAAAGAAGAACATCACCTAATTGCCTCTGTTGTAGTACAAGTATTTTTTTAGGTACTATTTTAATTTCTTTACTGAACATGTATGACTCCATCAATCACTAATAAAGTATAACGTGGTTATCAAACTTCTACCCATTAGTCAACTTTTTGTAAAATCACAATTCCATATTGTGCATACAGATTGGTTTACCATATTCTTTCAATGAAAATTTGGCTTTTAATCATACCTACAGCCTTTTGACATTATGCTTTGCTTATGCTAAAAATGCAATATATAATTTTATAAGGATTCAAAAGAGAATATTATGTTACGCCATTTTAAAAAAATTATTATCCAACTAAGGTTAGCTTTTGTTCGGGATACGGCAAAAAGGCACGCCATGCGTGAAGCTTTATTGAAGAAAATTAATAATAGTGACATAATAAAAGAAGAAGTCGCTAAAAAAAAATGGGGTGTTTCCTATTCGATTTTTGATGGCGAGGAATTACTTGAAGCTTCCATCAACTCGTTACGTTCCTGTGTTGATTATGTTAATGTGGTTTATCAAGATATTTCATGGTTTGGTAAAACCAGAGAGAGTTCAATTTTGCCAATGCTAGAAGAATTGAAAACAAAAGGTTTGATTGATGAAATAATTTTCTTTACCCCCGACATGAAAATGGTTCCCAAACGTATGGAAAGGAAAAAACGAAACTTAGGACTAAAGCATGCCAAAAAGGCTAAATGCGATTATTTTATGTCGCTTGACTGTGATGAATTTTTTATTGCACCTCAAATGGAAGCTGCCAAGCAGGAAATTGTCAGAAAACGTATTACCCATAGTTATTGTCCTTTTGTGACTTATGGTATGCTACCAACCCAGCGTTATTTGGATATAGGTTATTGTATTCCTTTTTTTAGCGAAGTTAGATTTTACTCATTTTTATCTGCATCCCTACAGCGCGCAGTTGTCCGCATAGACCCAACTAGGGGAATGGCACGTTTACCATTTTACAATAATATTTACTTTATTACTTCATGCCCTATGCATCATATGACCTATATCCGTAAAGATTATCAATGTAAAATTGATAATTCGGCTACTCTTGGAGTTCTTGACCTTAAGGCAGAAGATTTTTCTTACTCTCGAGGTGATGTTATCGTAGAAGATATTTTTAATATTGAGGACTTTAATCCGGAGCTTATCAAAGAAATAAGAGAAAAACTTGCAGAGTAATATTTTTTAAAGCCTTGCTATCTTTTAAGTATCTTATTATATACACTTAATGTTTTATCGACAAAACTTTCTAAGGATAGAACTTTCAACTTTTCCCTCTGAGTACTTATTATGCTTTCAATCCATGCAAATTCTTCCGAAGAATTGTCCTCAAAAGCTTTGCCAACTTTTACAAGCATGTCAGCCATTTCATCAATATTCCCCTCGGTAAAACGTGCATCTTCTTGAACTAAATCAGGCATTACTCCTACAGAGGAAGAAATAAGCGGTATATCACATGCCATAAATTCCAGTGCAGCTCGTGCAATTGCTTCTGAGCCGATTGAAGAAAGAAGAGCAATGTCGCACATATTCAAAACACTGTTTACATCAGCCATTCTTCCGGTAATGTAAACATGCTCTCTTACATTGTGTTCTTCCGCAAGAGAATAAAGTTCATTGTATTGCTCTTCGCTTCCTATACCGATAATACATAATTTAAGATTACTTTGATTTTTTATTGCTTTAGCGAAGGCTAAAATACTTTCTTTTTGCCCTTTTACCGGATCAATTCTCCCAAGAAGACCTATAACGCAATCTTGTGAAGTGTACCCAAATTCTTTTTTGATTTCATTTTTTATTTGCGGTTTCGGGTAAAATCTTTTTGTATCAACACCGCCGAGAATGGTATAAAGTTTTTCTTTGGGGACTTTAAATGTACTTAATAAATATTTTCCCATTCGAGTATTTGTTGTAATAACACTATCTGAAGCTTTTGAATAAAGCAGTCTGTTGAGAAAAGAATTATTGGGAAGTCTTTGATCGCCTCTGGTTCGTACAAGCTTAAAGCCATGTATATATTTCAAGAAAACAAAGAGAGGGAAAAACTCCCCTCTGTGACAATTAACTATATCCGGCTTGATGTTACGAGTAATGGTATTATAG
>CAYJPB010000152.1:3819-4511 GCA_964371955.1 uncultured Desulfovibrionaceae bacterium
GACAAATTGCAAAAAAATTCTTTATATCTTTTTGCTCGAGAGAAAGAGCTATTTTGTTGATTTTCATAGCTTTGGCTGCTTTATCTGCAGCTGATTCTGCTAAAGTAACAACAACAGAATCATGCCCTGTTTCCTCAAGAGCTTTAGAGAGATTCATTGCATACCATGCAGTTGCGTTATTATAGCGAATATTTACAATATGAAGAATTGTTAATTTTTCCATTGAAGGCTAAACTCTTATATCTGTTTTGAAGTTATAAAATATTTTGTGGCAACTTTGCCAACTACATTCAAAAAATATTCACATACAAACCTTTCAAATGTCAAGTTGAATTAACTTTGTAAATTCTTACTGATTTAAATTAAATCCCGTCAAGGTGATAGTGCGCCTATAAGCAAAACTTTAATAATTAATGTATACTTAAAAAGTAATAACAATAAACAACTTACACGCAAAAGCCCCGATTTTCATCAGGGTTTATTGTTCATTACGGAAAAATACAAAACAGGGAAGATGTTTTAGTTATTTTAACTGAATGGAAGCAGTTCAAAGAAATTGATCTAAAACATTGCGCTTCAATTATGAATGAAAAGAAGATTTTAGATTTTCGTAATATACTCGATAAAAATAAAGCCGAAGAACTTGGTTTTATTTATAAAGCAATAGGCTAAGTGGTGTTGATTTGCGACTT
>CAYJPB010000152.1:4521-4832 GCA_964371955.1 uncultured Desulfovibrionaceae bacterium
TGTCAAGTTGAATTAACTTTGTAAATTCTTACTGATTTAAATAAAAACTCGCCAAGGTGGTAGTGCGCCTACCATCAATAAAAACAATGCATTTGTATAAAAGTTCAGTAATCGTAGCAGAGTTTATGTTAAGGCCATACTCATTATAAGCAAAATTACAATAGCTCAAGAGCTTACATGCTATTTGGGAAAGCTGAATCAATTTAGCAAAAAAAAGATTTTGACAGGCAAGTAAAAATAGAATATTATAATAACACTTTTTTGGAGTGACTCTATGTTTTCAAACCTTTTTCCTGTAATTCTCTGTGGCG
>CAYJPB010000152.1:4842-5083 GCA_964371955.1 uncultured Desulfovibrionaceae bacterium
TTTAGGAAATGACTCCAAATTGTGCCTGAGCCACACACTTCTTACCACTGATGGAGAAACGAAAACACCTTTTTTCCTCAGCTCATTGCTCACTCTCATTTGACCAAAGGCAGTCTGCTCAATAGGAAAAAGCCATAACTTCTTGCTCTGTAACCTCATCAACTTTGTTTTTCAAGTTGGGAGTTTTTCTGTCCTTGTAAAGTAAACCGTCTAAACCACTTATAAAATGTAATTATTTTAG
>CAYJPB010000153.1:0-845 GCA_964371955.1 uncultured Desulfovibrionaceae bacterium
TTCCGTAAGCCTTATAAGAATTAAGCAAGCCCTCAACTGTGCCGACTAGGTAATTACTGTCATAAGTATTGCGGTAAAGCAGGCTATACGCATTGCCCTCTGCCGAATTGAAGTTTATTTCAGACGTTACTGATGACGGCACATTTCCTGACGGCACAATGGCGTAATCCTCAGCATAATATTCCGTGATTGCAAATGCTTCATCGGGTATGATTAAAGTTGAACCGAGAGAAAGGGAGGCGGTCAACAGTCCTACCATGGCTAAAGAGCCGAATGTATTCAATAAATTACATTTTTTTAATACCGCAATATAGCGATTTTTTAGATTTCCGATAGCATTTTTAGTCAACATAATTCACCTCTTAATTAAACATCTTCAAAATTACATAATATAATACAGGAAATAAAAGCAATTTGCAAGTAAAAAATGATTGTTGTAAAAGTTCTAGCCACGTGAATCCGCTTTATAGACAATTTTTAAAATGTATGTAAATTTAGCATGTTACACATGTTGAAACAGAAGACAACTTTTGGGGTTTCCAAAGGGAATTATTCCCATTGGTCCAGCCCAATATATAATGGGGCGAATCATATGCTTGTCAACATCATTTCAAATCGATATTTGGGCTATAAAGCGGATTGACGTGCCCGTCCATTGGAACGAAGTAACATTGAACGGCAAAAAGCAAGAATAGAAGTAGTTTTGCTGCTTCGTTAAATGCTTGCTTTTTGAATACGATTATGTTCTATAGCAGTCGCAACAATTGTTGCGACTGCTATAGATTACTGAACTGTAATTATTACACGCCGATTTTAAACTGTGCCAAGAAAAATACTGTTCTTCC
>CAYJPB010000153.1:855-5056 GCA_964371955.1 uncultured Desulfovibrionaceae bacterium
TCGGGAATTTAATGGGGTTTTTAATCAAAATCAGCAAGCTTGCAACTAAGAGAGCAAGAAGTTGTATATCAAGATTATAATATCCTTCGCTATAATGTTCGGGTATTGCTAAATCTGCATTTTGTAAGGCGTTTGTAATCCAAGAAATTTTTGAAGCAAGAACAAATATTAATCCGGTAACATAGGCAAAAATAGAAATTTTTTTCAGCGCACATTGTTCACAGCTTCTGCTTACAATATATCCAGCCGCCCCTGCAAAAAGGGCCGTTGTTCCAAAGAAAGCCATAAATGTGCTTAAAAACCTCCAATAAGGCATTTCCTGCACCGATGCGTATACTTGACTCATAACAAAAAGAAGTAATATACCTGCGGCACTTGCCAAATATCCTGTGATTTTAGATCCTTTTATAACTTGCCACAAAACCAATGCGCCAAAAATACCCACGCAAATAATTTCACGACTCAACCAAGAAGAGCCAACTTGTGTGAGTGTATACAATGCGTTAAATGGGTTTTTTAGATGGAGTAAAGAAGCCATTCCGGCAATGCCGATAGCAAGTAAGGAAGCAATCCAAAGTTTTCTTGATGCCCAAAAATTTAAGACATCCTTATTTGTAGCCGCATGAATGGCGGCAATTATAGCCAAACCAATCGCCATTTGACCAAAAGTTGTGAAGACAATCAATGACCATTCAGAATATATTCCTGCAAAATCTCTCATGATTATACCTCCTCTTTATTGGCAAACAGCACTTCCGTACTACCGCTTGGTTTCGCATCTTTACTTGAAATAAGTGCTAAAGATGGATGAGTTATTTGCGGATTTGGAAGTGGAGCGATGGACGCCTCGCCGTATGTATCAATTAATTCTTCACGTGTACCAATAAATAAAGCCCTGCTTGGGCATGCCGCCACGCAAGCAGGTTCTCTGCCGTCAGCCAAGTAATCACGGCACATATCACACTTTGTCATATGCTTTTTTTCTGTATCGAGCTGAGGACTGGTGTAAGGACAATTCCATCTGCAATAGCCACAACCGACACAACGATCCGGATCAATTGACACAATGCCTTCTTCATCTTGATTACATGCGCCTGTAGGGCACGCTTCAACACAAGAAGGATTTTCGCAATGATTACAAGATATTGAAATGTAATAAGTAAACACATTTTGTTCCCAAACATTATCTGCTTGTTCAGCCCATTCACCACCGCTGGCTTCGATAACTTTGCGCCAATGCAAGCCAAGTGGAAGATTGTGTTTATCTTTGCAAGCTATCATACAAGCCTTACAGCCCATGCAACGGGAAGTATCCATTAAAAATGCACGTTTATTCATAGCTTATTCCTTATATTTTACGTACTTCTACGAGATTTGTATGTTGTGGATTCGCTTTTGAAATAATTGTAGGTCTATACGCTGTGAGGGTATTGGTGCAACCTCCTGTATCGACACCGTTTTCATCGGGTGTATACCAAGCACCTTGAGGAAGTGAAACAACCCCCGGCATAATGCGTGGTGTCACTTTTACTTGAACGTGCACTTCGCCTCTCTCATTGAAGACGGCAACCATGTCGTCGTGGTCAATTCCACGTTTTTTTGCATCAAGAGGATTTATCCACAATCTTTGAGGCATAACTTCTTTAAGCCAGTCACAATCGCCATACATCGAATGTGTTCTTCCTTTGTAATGGTGCCCAATCATCTGCAAGGGGAAAGTTCTGCGAGTTTCTATATCGCCATAGCTTTCCCATGTGGCGATATATTGAGCAACAGGGTAGATTTCTTCGCCAAGATATTCACCGCTGCCGCGAGTTTCAGACAGATTTTGTAAAAATTCTGAATAAAGCTCAATTTTACCTGATGGTGTATTAAGCGGATTTGCAATAGGATCATTGCGGAAAGGCTCAAATTTTATCGGTAAATCACGAGATTTTGCTTGGTGCCAGATAGCCTGTTCTCTTGCTTCTGCCAATGTAGGAGGAAGTGATGGCATTTGCACGCGGCAGACATTTTGATAATTATATTCAAGCCAAGCTTCGTGATCACGCCCTTCGGTGAACTCTTGTTCAACGCCAAGCCTTTTTGAAAGCTCTGTGCATACTTCATAAACGGTTTTTGATTCATAATAAGGTTTTGCCGCACCTGAAAAGATGTAGTATTCAATATCTTGCCCATAAGATGAGCCGTAAATATCCGCACTTTCGTTATAGGCACAACTTGGAAGAAGAATATCCGCCCATTGTGCACTTGAAGTATTGTGCGAATCCATTACAACAATCATTTCGCACTTTGATTCATCACCAAGCACTCTTCTGGAATTGTTGATTTCCGAGTGCTGATTGATAAGTCCATTGCCTGCATAATTCCAGATAAATTTTATTTCTGTCGGGAATGTATCCGCACCGATAATGCCATCTTTAGCGGCGTTCATGTCTTTTGCATTATCTACCACATTGAGCCATTGATAGACAGGGAATGAGATTTTTACAGGATTTTCCCCTGTTGGCAATTTAGGAACCGTGATGGGGAAATACGCATCTAAGTCGCCATTATTTCCACCACGTAAGCCAACATTTCCTGTGATTGTTGCAAGTGCCGCAACTGCAAGGGTTTGCATTTCGCCGTTTGCTTGTCTTTGAAGTCCCCAACCTTGTGCGATATAGCAAGGTTTTGCTTGCCCCATTTCTCTGGCTAATTGCACAATGCGCATTGCCGGAATTCCGGTAATTTGTGAAGCCCATTCAGGCGTTTTGGGAATCATATCATAGCCTGTACCAAGTATATAATCGCTATAAGAAGTGTTAGCAGAGGCAGAAAGCGGCATTTGAGAGGAATCGAAGCCTTGCACGTAATTGCGCACAAAGTCCATATCCACCATATTTTCTTGTATCATAACATAAGCCAAGGCAGAAGCAAGAGCCGCATCTGTTCCCGGTCTGATAGGTATCCACTCATCTGCAACGGTTACGCACGTTTCGCTGTATCGCGGATCTATCACGATTATTTTTGTGTTATTTTTTGCTTTGGCTTCTAAAATCTCATATTGTAAGCCACCGCCGCTCATACGAGTTTCTGTTATATTTACCCCAAAAAAAACAGCAAGTTTTGTGTGTGCAATATCGGTTATTGCGTTTCCGCTATAGCCTGCTATGCCATACATCGCTCTCAGAGCCGCTTGGTTTTGTGCCGAGCTATAATCACTTGCGCCTAATACAAAACCGCCCATTATGTTCATTAATCTATAAAATGATTCGCGCCTTAAAATAGTTCCAAGCCCTACGCCCGAAGCATAGGTAGAGTAGACGGATTCATTTCCGTACGTATCAATACAGTATTTTAATTTTGTTGCGATAGTATCGAGAGCTTCTTCCCATGTGATACGTTCAAATTTACCTTCACCGCGATTTCCCACTCTTTTCATGGGATATTTTAAGCGGCTTTCTGTATACATATACCGCCTGTAAGAACGCCCACGCGGGCAAGCTCTTACTTGAAAAATGCCGTTTTCCCAATCATCTTGGATTCCGCTTTCTGTTTCGATGCGAATAACTTCATTGTCTGCATTTGTATAGCATTTTAAAACGCAACAGCTACCGCAGTTATTCATGCAAGCAGAATAGAAAAATTGTTGAGGAATTGGCGCTAAAGGTGGTCTTGCGTGGGCACTTTCTGACAATATTTTTATGCCACTAATTTTTAAAGTGCCTAATGCAAGTGCAACAGCTCCAAGTTTAATAAAATTCCTACGAGTTGATTTTTCCATAATCTCCCTCCCTTAGTTTAAGTTCTAAGTGAATGTAAAATTATTATAAATAGTGTCTAGGCAGAAATTTAATCAAGGTGAACTGTGAGTATATGCTTGTATTATTATAAAGTACAATTAAAATAGGTTATAATAAACAATACCTCTTAGATATAATGTAGCATTTATATACGCAAGTGTCAAGTAGTTGCTTATGAGTTAAGATTAAAAGGCAAATGCTACATTTTGACTTTACTATCTAGGTGTGTTTAGTTTTCTGCTTAAATATAATGTGCGCGCATTGAAACGTGCCTGCATACTCGAATAATATGCAAGGCGATTTTGTATAATCGTTCTTCTTGCGAATTATTATAATGTATGCTATTGTGTTCTTCGTGTGTAGTTTCTGCAAACAAAGAATGTATTAGAAAACTCAAAAAAATCATTATATTATGG
>CAYJPB010000154.1:0-5038 GCA_964371955.1 uncultured Desulfovibrionaceae bacterium
CCCAAGCCCCCACCCTTTCCTTCTAAAAACTTTTTATTACCACCATGTTTAATCTTGTGGATAAGCGAAATTTGTTATGACGGCGAGAAAATTTCATTATAAAAACAATAATCCCTCAGGTCAAGCAAGGTGAGAATTCGATTGACGTGAAAAAATACTAGATTAAATACTATTTTGTAAAAGTGCAGAAAATTGCTTTCTTGAAATTTCTTTTGCGCCCATTTTCAGCATATGTGATGATGTTTGCTGGCAATCGATCAACTTAAAATCTTTTTCTTGTAAGTGTTTTACAAAGTGCACAAAAGCAATTTTTGAAGCATTATCTCTTGTGTGAAACATTGATTCGCCAAAAAAAACTTTGCCAAGAATAATGCCGTACAATCCACCGACAAGTTTACCGTCTTCCCATGCTTCCACCGAATGAGCATGACCCATTGCGTGCAATTGTGAATACGCTTCAATCATTTCAGGTAAAAGCCATGTGCCGCTTTGCCCGGGGCGTGGAACAGAGGCGCAAGCTTTAATCACATTTTCAAACGCGTGATTAAAAGTTATTTGATACGGATTTTTATTTATAGCTTTCTGTAATGAGCGAGAAATTTTTAATTCAGACGGGATAAGCACACATCTTGGATCGGGGCTCCACCACATAATTGGAGCATTTTCATCATACCAAGGGAAAATTCCTTGCTTATATGCGGATAAAATTCGTGTTGTGGAAAGATTTCCGCCAACTGCCAACAAGCCGGAACTTTTTGCTTGATCGATTGGTGGAAAATCTGTTTCATTTTCTTTATCTAAAAAATATATTGTCATATTTCGCATAGTCTTTCCACAAATTAATTTTTTTTCTGTTTTCTACTGTTTACTTAATCGGACGATTTTTTATTAACAATAGCACTTAACTTGACTTTTCTTAATAATAAAAAGAAAGGAATTTCAACTAAATAGCAAAACTCCTTTCTTTAATCATCAATAACTTTTAGAATTAATTACTTTTCTTTTCCATCTTTGCCCATGAATCTTTTAATGTGACAATTCTGTTATAGACGGGTTTGCCCGCTTCACTTTCTTTGTCAACGCAGAAATACGCCAAGCGCTCGAATTGCACTCTGTCGTAAGGTGTATACGTCAATAAATGCGGTTCAGCAAAAGCTCTCATTTTCTTAAGCGAATCGGGGTTTAAGAAATCGAGAAAAGTTTTATCTTCGGGAATTGCGTTTGGATTTTCAAGCGTAAAGAGTTGTTCGTAAATATTTACGTCAATTTCTTCGGCTTTATCCGCACTCACCCAGTGGATTGTGCCTTTTACTTTTCTGCCGTCGGGGCTTGTGCCGCCCTTTGTTGCACAAAATTTCAATAACTTCACCATTTTCATCTTTTATCACATCTGTGCATGTAATATAGTAGGCATAGCGTAAGCGCACTTCTTGATTTGGTGCAAGTCTGAAATATTTCTTTGGAGCTTCCAATTTGAAATCGTCTTTTTCAATATAGAGTGTTTTTGAAAAAGGCACTTGCCTTGTACCATGCGAATCGTCTTCGGGGTGAAGCGGCGCATCAAAATATTCCACTTGCCCTTCCGGATAGTTGGTAATTGTCACCTTTATAGGATCAAGCACAGCCATCAAGCGCGGTGTAATTTCGTTGAGATGCTCTCTCACACAAAATTCTAGCATAGAGAAGTCCACTAAGGAATCTGGTACGCGGGCAACACCTATTCTTGAACAGAAGTTTCTTATAGATTCCGGTGTGTAGCCTCTTCTTCTGAAACCGCATATTGTGGGCATACGTGGGTCGTCCCAGCTATTCACGTGCTTTTCTTGTACAAGTTGAATGAGTTTACGCTTTGAAAGCACTGTATACGATAATTGCAGTCTTGCAAATTCAATTTGTTTTGAGCGGTATGTATCGAGGGTATCAAGAACCCATTCGTAGATTTCTCTGTTATTTTCAAATTCAAGCGTACAAATAGAGTGCGTCACTTGCTCAATGGAATCCGAAAGGCAATGCGTGAAATCATACATTGGGTACACACACCATTCATTTCCTGTTCTGTGGTGATGGGCATGGCGTATGCGATAAATCGTCGGGTCTCTCATCACAATGTTTGGAGAAGCCATATCAATTTTAGCACGCACAACGTATTTTCCGTCTTCGAATTCGCCTGCTCTCATTCTTTTAAACAAGTCGAGTGATTCTTCGATTGGGCGATTTCTGAAAGGACTTTCTTGCCCCGGTTCTTTTAAAGTACCGCGTGTTTGGCGAATTTCTTCGGGCGATAATTCGTCAACATAGGCTTTATCCATTTCTATTAATTTCACTGCATAGTCAAATAATTGTTCAAAATAATCGGAAGCGTAATGCGGTTCACCGTCCCATTTAAAACCAAGCCATTGCACGTCTTCCATAATAGAATCGACGTATTCAGTATCTTCTTTCACGGGGTTTGTGTCATCAAAGCGCATATTGCATGTTCCGCCAAATTCTTCGGCAATGCCAAAATTTATGCAGATGGATTTTGCATGTCCTATATGTAAGTAGCCGTTAGGTTCAGGGGGAAAGCGAGTGCAGACACGTGAATCAAATTTTCCTTGCTCTTTATCTTGTGCTACGCGTTCACGTAAAAAATCTAGTTGTTCCATAGTATTCTCAATATATATTTTACTTTATTTCAGTGATTTTAACCACGATTCTATTTCTGCAAAGTTTTCGGCTTTACTCGTGGCTTCAAGGTAGCTTTTAAAAGCTATAAAGGGAATATTTGCAGCTTCAGCCGTGAGTTTATCGTTCATTGAATCGCCGATAAAAAGTGCGTCTTTCGGTGCAATGCCCCATTCTTTACAAATGGTTATTGAGCCAATTGGATTAGGCTTGGCAGCAAGTTTAGCCGGAGTCATGACAGGGTGAAAATATTCGGTGAAGCCATACAGTTCAAGAATTTCGTCCATTGCAACAACACGATTGGTGTGTATACCTGTCTTAATGTCGTTTTTCTTGCAGTAAACAAGCAATTCTTTCAAGCCTTCGTGCACAGTAAGTAAGGGCACAATGTCACGCACATAATCCACAGCTTGATACGATTTTGAGGCTTCTTGCATTAACGCTTTTGGAATAACAAGATTTATGGCATCTATGCCGGTCATTTGATGCACTTGAAGTCTTTGTTCTTCTGTCATTGGGGGTAAATCAACAGAGGCTCGTAAAGAATTATAGAATTGTGTATTTGATTCGTAGGAATCAATAATAACACCGTCGCAATCGAAAATAATACCTTTTGGTTTTTTCTTGTATGTGATACTCATAAATTATTCTTTGTGTTTTAAGCGTAAAAGGGGAAATTATCAAGCGATAACGTCCCCTTAAAACTTATTGATTGTACGTATGACTATTCGCCAGCATCGTCTTTAGCGCCTACACCTTTTGGATCTAAGCAAGAAATAAGGGCATAGTTTGATTTATACACAACTTTTGCACCTTCGGGAAGAGCAACGTCGTCAGCTCTGATAGTTTTATTGAGGTCGAGATCTGTGATATCGATTTTAATTTTTGCAGGCATATGTTGTGGTTTTGCAGAAATACGCATTTCTTCACGATATGTTTCGATTTTACCACCGATTTTTGCACCCTTTGAAACACCGTAAAATTCAACAGGAACTGTGATTTGAACTTCTTTTTCTAAATCAACACCGTAAAGGTCGATGTGAGTGATGTGTAATTTTGTTGGATGGTATTGAACATCCCACACGATAACGGGGCGAGCTGTTTTTGTGCCATTATCGTCAATTTCTAAACTGAAAACAGTTGTACGACGAACTTGTCTGTAAATTTTTTCAAGTGCGATTTTATCCATTTGAATAGAAACGTTTTCGCCGTCTTGACCGTAAAATACACCCGGAACAAGTTGAGTTGTGCGCAAACGACGGTTTGCACCTTTGCCGAAAGCTTCGCGTTTTTGTGCGTCTAATGATAACATTGACATAATCTGGTCTCCTTTTTGATTAAGCCGTTACGATGCCAGTAATCGGACTCGGCATGATTATATAGGGACGGTAATTAGCCGAAAAGGGCACTTACCGATGCTCCTCTGTGGATATTGTGAATTGTTGTTGCCAATGTGGGGGCAATGGATACTTGCTTGATTTTAGGGCAAGCAAGCGCTTCTTTTGAAAGCGGAATGGTATCCGTAACAACAACTTGTGAGAAAGAAGAATTGGTTATTCTTTCAATTGCAGGGCCTGAAAAGATTGGGTGTGTTGCGCAAGCGCGTACTTCTGTAGCACCGTTTGCCAAAAGAACATCGGCACCGGCGCACATTGTTCCGGCTGTGTCGATCATATCGTCAATCATAATCGCCACTTTTCCGTCAACATCGCCGATAACATGTGTTGCAGTTGCTTGATTTGGCTTATCACGGCGTTTATCAATAATTGCCATAGGCGCATCGATAAGTTTTGCAAAAGCTCTTGTTCTTTCCACACCGCCGGCATCGGGCGATACCATAACGATATTGTCTTTGTCGATATCTTTCAAGCTGTCAAGTAAAACGTGTGTGGCAAAAAGGTTATCTACAGGGCAATTGAAAAAGCCTTGAATTTGTCCTGCATGCAAGTCAACGGTAACAACACGTTGCGCACCTGCATAACCAAGGAAATCTGCAACCAATTTTGCGGAAATAGGCGCGCGCGGACTAACCTTTCTGTCTTGTCTTGCGTATCCGAAATAGGGAATAACAGCAGTTACTCGGCTTGCGCTTGCTCTTTTTAGTGCATCAAGCATAAGGCAAAGCTGCATAAGGTTGAAATTTGCAGGAGCACACGTTGGCTGAATAACAAAGACATCTTGTCCACGCACACTTGCGCCGATTTCAATGCGGATTTCACCATCGCTGAACTCTTCACAAAGAGTGGGGATAATTTGTGTGCCTAAGTGGCGGCATACATCTAAAGCTAATTGCTTGTTTGCCGTACCTGTAAGGATTTTCAAATCGCCGTACATATAATAAACCTATTTCCCTAAAAAAGAAAAGCCCGATAAA
>CAYJPB010000155.1:0-5013 GCA_964371955.1 uncultured Desulfovibrionaceae bacterium
ACCTAAACTTTTCAAAGTTTGGTTTTTCCCCTCCCCCAATCTTACCCGATAATCTTTTCAATGCGTTGCATAGTTTTTTCCTTGCCGAGTGCTGAGGCTATGAATGCGAGAGAAAGCCCGTTAGAGATTCCTGTGAGCGCACAGCGGAGGATAGGTCCTTTATTTTTGAATTTTATGTTGTTTTCCTCGACAAAGGAGTGAATACATGTGTCGAGTTCAGCAGTGGAGAAAGAATCGAGGGAGTTAAATTTTTCTGCAAGTTTTGCGAGAAGAGCTTTGTTTTCGTCGTTTATGCTTTTTGCCGCTTTTTCGTCATAGGAGATGTTTTCAGCTTCAAGAATATTTGCGGAAAAATCGCTCATTTGCTTGGCAAGGTCGATAAGAGTATTTGCTCTTTCCTTGAACATAGGGAGGAGGAGGGGAGTGTTTTGCGGAAGAATGACGTTGTCGAGTGCTTGAAGTGAAGTGAGCAATTCTTCGTCGGAAGAGTTTTTAATATAGTGGGCGTTAAGCCATTCAAGTTTGGCAGGGTCGATACGTGAGGGGGATGCGTTAAGGCTTGTGCCGTCGAAAATTTCAATGAGTTCTTTGAGAGAGAAAATTTCATTATCGCCGCTTGACCAACCGAGACGAACAAGATAATTCACCATAGTTTGAGGAAGCATGCCGTCTTGCTCGTATTGAATAACGGCAGGTGCGCCGTTTCTTTTGGAGAGCTTTTGCCCATCGGGCCCAAGAATCATGGGTACATGTCCGAATGTGGGCAAGTCCCAACCGAGAGCTTCGTAGATAAGTATTTGCTTTGGTGTGTTCGCTACATGATCATCACCACGCAAAACGTGGGTGATATTCATGTCGTGATCGTCCACCACAACGGCAAGGTTATACATTGCCATACCGCCGTTTGCTTTTGGACGGCGGATTACCATATCGTCCAATTCGTTGATATCTGTAACAATTTTGCCTTTCACCATATCGTCGAGAACAATTTTGCCGTAATCGGGAAGTTTTAGGCGCACAACGGCGTTGTCGGTAGCTTTTAATCCTAGGTTACGACACTTTCCGTTATATTTAGGTTTTTCGCCTTTTGCTTCGGCTTCGGCACGCATGGCGTCCACTTCTTCGGGGGTGCATGTGCAGTAATAGGCTTTATCGTCTGCAAGCATTTGCTCGACAACTTCATCATATCTTTGCGCACGAGTGGATTGATAAACAAGCTCGGTATTCCAGTCAAGTCCAAGCCATTTCATTGAGGCTAAGATGGAATCGGTGTATTCTTGTTTTGAGCGTTCGGTATCAGTATCTTCAATTCTGAGGACGAAATCGCCGCCAAAGTGACGCGCCAAAAGCCAAGAGAAGATTGCAGTGCGCGCACCTCCGATGTGCAAATGCCCCGTTGGACTGGGGGCGAAACGTGTGACTACTTTTTTATCTGCCATAAATCTATCCATTAATGTATTGTGATTGTATATTTTCTTAATAAGTGTGAGGGGTGATAGCTTTCCTTTGCTTTTCTTTGTCCCTCATCGCCCAAATCTTGTTCACGGTTCACAAATTGAAAACCCTCTGCCGCATTTTCTGCAAAATATTTATTTATTGCTTGGAATGCCGCTTTATAATTAGGATGTGCTTTTTCAAAATGCACTACAAATGTGTTTGAGTCAAGTTTTTCTCCCAGTGCAAAAGCTGTCGGCTCTCCATCTGCATAAAGAATACCGCCGACAATATTTTCATAGTATTCAGGATTGTCAAATATGCTTTGCACGGCTTCAAACTCTGTTTTCAAATTTTTTGTCATGTCGCATGCATTTGTGTTACACCATGAAGTGTGAAGAGCGATAACGTCATCGGCATAAGGGATTGTGGCATCTTTCATGGAAAAAGAACGATAATCAACGCCGTAGTTTTTGGAGTAATTGTTGACATGGTTCTTTTTTTTATGAAATCTATTTCCTTTAAGAAGAGCCAAATCTTGTTGATTATAGACATATTCGCCGTTATTTCTGTCTTCCTCGCTGGTGATACTGCCCTCGAATTGCTTTTCAAGAATTTCTTTTAAGCGTTCGGGAACGCGTGCAAAGTGTATTCCTTCATCTTTATGTATATTTATAAATTCAATTTTAGTAAAGTCAATGCTCTCCCAGTCGCCAACGGGAGCCCAGAGTGAACTGTGCGTACAAATCCAGATTAAGTTTTCAGCTTCACAGATTTGAAATTCGTAATAGTCATTCCACAACAAAAGGTTTGAGAAGATGTAGTCAGCCGTTTTTTGCGGGCACTTTTCCCAATATTTAATATATAAATCTTTATGATTTATCGTGAGTTTTTCAAATTGCATATATACTTTTTAGTTTGAGATTTTCCGCATGGTATATGTATACCACGGGCGTTTAATAAATACATAGAGCATGGCAAGCGATTGATACGCCATAGAAAGCAGCATTGCTAAGAACACGCCCCTTTCTTCCATACCGGCAAAATGCGCCAACGAGTAGGCAAGCGGTAAGCGCAAAAGCCAAACACTGCTTGTATTAATCACAAGAGCATAAATTGTTGCGCCTGCTCCCGTCATAATACCGTTAAGAACCATGCCCATTACCGTGAATGGCGTAGACATAATATTAAAGGTGAGATACCAAACAATAACTCCTTGAACCGTGCTGTCAAGTGAGAACAGCGCCGCAAGTTCGTGCATAAAGGGAAGCATGCACAAGGCAATTGTTGTCATTAGCGCACAGCCTATTCCCATAAGGATTAAGCCTAATTTTTTTGCTTCGTTCACATCGCCTGCACCGAGCGCATGCCCAACTAAGATTGAAGCCGTGGCATTAAATGCCGCACCGGGCATAAAGAGTATAGACTCAATACGCATACCTGCCGCCAAACCCGCAAGTGCCGCCGTGCTTTGCGGAACGGAAGCTGTAACGACAAAAAGCACCAAGTAGCCTGTTTGCCACAAGGCTTGCGTGCAAAGAGCGGGAAGTGCAACCTTAAATAAGTAAGGATAGGCACATTGTATCCAGCGCAAAGGTAAGCGCTTCCTTTTGGGGTAGAGCTTTGCATAGGCAAGCACACCCAAAGAAACAACAGCTCCCGTGAATACCGAAGCGAAAGTCGCCCATGCTATTCCCGGAACGCCATAGGCTGTGAAACCAAAATATCCAAGTCCAAAAGCCAAGTCACCGAAAACATTCACAGTTGTGACAATAATGCCGATTATCAGCGGAAATTGTACAAGCTTTGCCGCACGAAATAAGATATTGCTGACAAAATACAAATAATGGAAAGGCAAGGCAAGAAGTAAAACATCCCAAAAATACAAGGTGATAGGGCGAACTTCGGGCGATACACCAAGCGCCTCAATCAATAATGAACGTGTCATTAGTCCGATAAGTGCAAAACAAATGGCTAAGCCCGTTGCAACAATAAGCACAAAAAGAATATAGCGTTTTGCTCTCTCGATTTTTTTTGCGCCCAAGCTTTGCGAGATAACTGCCATAGCACCTGCGCCAAGACTCATAGCAAGCACCATCATAAGCGCTTGTATCTGACCTATAACACCAACCGATGCTTGAACGTCCGATGAAATTCTTCCTGCTACCCACGTATCGGTAAGCCCGATAAGTAGGGTGGTAAGCATAAGAAGAAGTTGCGGCAAGACAAGGCGAGAAATCTCCCTCCAAGGAATATTTCTAAGAATATCTTGCGCTTTCTGTGCTTTGGTCATATTTTACTCAATCTATAATCGAAAACATTATTCATAAAATCGTATTATATCTTCAAATGTTTCGCGGCGACGTATCAAGCGCACATTTCCATTTGCTTCAATCAAAATTTCTGCAGGTCGTAGTCGTTGATTGTAGCCCGAAGCCATTGAAAAACCGTATGCACCCGCATCTAAAACGCCTACAATATCGTTTTCTTTCGCGCGTGGCAATTTTCTGTTCTTTGCTAATATATCACCGCTTTCACAAATATTGCCTACAACTGTTTGCACTAAGATTTCATTACTTTTTTCTTGCTGATACAATTCAACATCGTGGTGAGAATCATACATAACAGGGCGTTGCAACACGTTAAAACCTATATCTGTACCAATATAGTGCGTGCCTGCATTTTCTTTTGTGGCATGCACTTTACCGAGCACAAGCCCACATTCTGCAACAACATATCTACCCGGTTCTAAAAGGAATTTTCCTGTGTATTTGTGTTCTGCAATAAATGCATCAATCACTTCATTCATCAGCTTTGAAAGCGTGCCCAAGTCAAGGCGAGCTTGCTTTTCGTATTTCTTATAGGGTATGCCAAAACCGCCGCCAAAGTCTATTATTTCAATATCTTTATAAGTCGGTAAGCTTGCGGCAAAATCGAGCAGAATTTTCATAGCGTCAACATAGTCTTGCCCGTCCATAAAAAGCGAACCGATATGTTGATTTATACCCACAAGTTTCATGCTGTATTTATCTAAAATAGCATAGGCTTTATCCATATCCTCAGGATTAACGCCAAACTTTGTTTCTTTGCCCGCTGTAATAACTTTTTGGTGATGCCCCGCGCCCTTACCCGGATTTATGCGGATAACAACTTCGTTTGAGTGTGCGTATTTTTTTACGTTCTGCATAACCTTACCAAGAGTTTCCAATTGAGAAAGGCTGTCAACACTGATAAGCACATTGTTTTCCACCGCATTTCTCAATTCATCATACGAAACATTATTGCAGACATACAAAATTTCTTCCGATGTAAAACCCGCCATTTTATTGAGCATCAATTCGCCGGGGCTCATCGCATCCACGTGCAGCCCCTCTGAACGCACAATTTTCAAAATTTCAGGATTTGTGTTCGCTTTCGCTGAATATTCAACTTGCACTTGTTCATTATTTGAAAGCGCTTTCAATTCTCTACAGCGTGTTCTTAAAATATTTTCACTATATACATACAAGGGCGAACCAAACTTTTCCACAAGAGCGTGTGGTTCGTTTCCTGCATAAAAATCTATGTCGTTCGTATAAT
>CAYJPB010000156.1:0-899 GCA_964371955.1 uncultured Desulfovibrionaceae bacterium
AAGTCCGGCAAAAAGTGTTTGCAATTGTTGCTGTACAAATTCAGAACTTGTAGGAAAAATGCCGTCAACACCAAGTCCATTTTGTGCTGTCAATGCGGTAATTGCTGAAATTGCAAAGCCATCAAGGCAGGTGATAGTCTTTATATCTGCTTGTATGCCTGCACCGCCGCCCGAATCGGAACCGGCAATCGTTAATACTGTAGGAAGAGCTTGTGTCATAAACAATCCTTTGTTATTCTTCGTTTAATTTGAAATCAACTTTGATTTTATAGAGCTTTATTGCGGGTAAGTTGAGAATTTCAATCCCTGTTTTATCAGTAATCTCCAGTAAATTTTCTTCAACTTTTTCCCATGAGGAAGCTATCAAAGTAAACCACACATTAAACTCGTGTCTTCTTAGGTAGTTATGAGTAACTCCAATATAAGAATTGACGATTTCTATAAAGTCATCAAGCTTTTCTTTTGGCACTTTTGCAGCACATAAAGTTGAGCGAAAACCAAGCTTTGAGGATTGGAAATTTGCTCCAAGTCTTCTCACTACTTTATTTTTCTTCATTTCTCTTACGCGTTCAAGCGCTTCATCTTCCGAAATTCCCAATTGTTCAGCTAATTCTTTATACGGACGTGGAGAAATAGGAAAATTTGTTTGAATAATATCAAGTAATTGCTTGTTAATTTTGTCTATATTTTCAGCGTGCATTATTTATCCTTTATTTCTTTGGTTCGCCATTGCTTGTAAGCGTGCAATACGTTCTTCTGTTGGAGGGTGAGTTGAAAAAAGCGAAGCCATTCTTGAACCTGTAAGCGGAGAAATAATATACATATTTTCGGTAGCAGGGTTCACATTTTTCATAGGTATCTGTTGAGAATAGTGTGAAATTTTATTTAATGCAGAAGCA
>CAYJPB010000156.1:909-4993 GCA_964371955.1 uncultured Desulfovibrionaceae bacterium
ATTGCCATCTGAATAAGTCCTGCCGCAAGCGGAGCAACAATTGCAAGTGCAATAGCGGCTAGTGGGCTGGGCGCATTTTCATCATTATTGCCTCCGCTGAAAATTGCCGTCCACTGCAACCAAGAAGCAATGGAGCTTATCGCCGAAGCAAGAACAGCCGCAATCGTCTGGAGTAAAATATCACGGTGAGCAATATGTGCTATTTCATGAGCGAGCACACCACGTAACTCTTCAGGCGTGAGCATTTTCATTATGCCTTCTGTTACAGCAACAACGCCGTGTTCCGGGTTTCTGCCTGTCGCAAAAGCGTTCGGTGCTTGTTCAGGTGTGAGATAGATTTTGGGTTTCGGAATGTTCGCATTGTGAGCCAATTCTTCAACAATTTGATGAAGATAGGGAGAATCATTGTAGTCTAGTTCTCTTGCGCGAGACATACGAAGTACAATTTGATCGGAAAACCAATAGGAAGTTACGTTCATTACAAGGGCAAAACCAAAAGCGATTATTACGCCCGTACTGCCACCTAGCATACCTCCAAGCATAATTATAATGCCCGAAAGGAGCGACAAAAAGAATAAAGTCTTAATTTGACTTGTCATATTTACCTCATTAATAGGATAATCGTTCAAAATTTTACGTATAAATCATAAAATTATTTGACTTGCACGCATAAATACTATATTAATACAAATTAATACGATTGACAAGTAGTGAACAACAACAAATAATTAATTCAACAAAACAAAGGTATTATACATGCTCCTTGACGATTTTACTCCACCGCAATGGCTTGAAGAGTATAGGCTTGATGATGATTTACGCGCAAATGCCTATGAAAACGCATGCTTATCGCATAAGGCAGGTATAAAATCCGCCCTAGCCTTACATTTTGCCATAGAAAATGAAAGACATAACACGCACACTGTCATACAAAAAAGTGCTTTTCATTTAGAATATAAGGAAAAACCTTCTGAATTATCGCTCTTTATTGTTGAAAAAGAATTCGATTCAAGTGCGCAATTTATTGCAAGTATCCTTCCGGCATTGTTTGCAAAATCTGAAGTGTGTATTGCTTTTCGCGAAATCCCCGACAATACACTATTATTAGCGCTCGAACTTTTAGGCTTGGAGCAAGTGTTTGTATTACCTCAAGCCACTAAAAATAATGCAGAAAATATTGAAAAACTTTGTATGCAATTTCAAGCAATTTACAAAGGGTTTGTAGTCGTTTTGCTTGGAAAAAATTCTGAACTTGAGAATTTTTTTATCGAAAATAATTTGAAATATCAATCTTTTTACTATGAATCTCCCACTATTATCTGTGGCACGCAAAAAGAAAATTTTTTGGCGGCGTATCCACAAGCAAGAGTTTTTTCCGATTTTTCAGAAATGAAATACCTATACGGAATTGATATTGTTTCGAAAACAGCACAAAATATTGATTCTATAAGTGACTCTGTGCTTATTCTCAGTAAAGGGCTTGAATGGTATACCCCTTGTATTTTTTCAAGTGAATTTTTCACAATAACCCGTAAACAATTTTCCTTTATCGAGTAGCATATGAATAGTGAAAACATCAGAAATATTGGCGTAATAGCACATATTGATGCGGGTAAAACAACCCTTACCGAGCGCATACTTTTTTATACGCAAAAAATTCATCGCATGGGTGAGGTGCACAATGGCACGGCAACAATGGATTATATGCCGGAAGAGCAAGAAAGAGGCATAACAATTACAGCTGCTTGCACTTCTTGCACATGGAATGATTGTGACTATAATATTATCGATACGCCGGGGCACGTGGATTTTACTATTGAGGTAGAGCGCTCTTTGCGCGTACTCGACGGTGCAATTGCGGTTTTTTGTGCTGTAGCAGGCGTTGAAGCGCAGTCTGAAACCGTGTGGCGACAGTCAGAGAACTTTGCTGTTCCAAAAATCATTTTCATAAATAAAGTCGATAGATTAGGCGCTGATTTTTTCAGCGCTTTAGAAGAAATTTCTACAAGACTTCAAACAAATGCACAAACCGTCACTCTTCCGCTTATCGACGAGGATGGGCACGTTTTTATTCTACACCTTATTGAAAAAACAAAATTTTCTTTCTCAGAGGACGATCAAGGGCAAAGCATTGAAACAGTTCCGCTTACAGATGAAGATGAAGTCTTACTTGAAGAAAAAAGAGAACAACTCCTTGAAAAAATAGCTGAAAATGACGAAATTTTCTTTGAGCAATATCTTTCCGCATCATATGAAAATAGTGATATTTATGCCGCTCTTCGCCGTGCGACAATTGCACGCTCGCTTGTGCCCGTGTATGCGGGATCTGCATTAAAAAATATTGGAATACAACCGCTTATGGATGGAATAAACGCTTTTCTACCTTCGCCGCAAGAAAGAAAAGTTATAGCCCATGAAAAAAACACAGGTAAAGAAATATCATTATCCACGCAAGAAAGTGATGATTTTTGTGCGCTTGCTTTTAAGGTAGCTATTCAAGACAGTCGCAAACTCACTTTTTTACGCTTATATTCCGGTCAATTAGAAGAATCTGATGCAATTTACAATGTGCACTCTCAAACAAAGGACAGAGTACAGCATATTTTCAAATTGCATGCCGATAAACAAGAACAATTGAAAACAGCGCATGCAGGCGATATTATTGGAGTTTTAGGATTAAAAAATGCCAAAACCGGTGATACTTATACAAAGGGCAAAGAGATAATTCTTGAAAATCTCACAATGTATCAACCTGTGTTAACTCTTGCGCTTGAAGCGAGAAATAGCGAAGAAACTCAAATAATTGAATCGGCACTTAAGCGATATTGCGAGGAAGATCCAACACTTACTTATACAATTGATGAAGTGACAGGACATTGCATTGTTTCAGGTATGGGTGAGCTTCATCTTGAAGTTTTACTTGAACGCCTCAAACGTGAGTATAAAGTTTCGCCACGATCGGGTCAACCACAAGTTATCTATAAGGAATATATCACAAAAGAAGCTTCAGCATCTGCAATTTTTGAACGCGAACTCGGCACTATGCTTCACCATGGCGAAGTGGATTTGAGCATTTTACCTTACAAAGCTGAAAATCAAACAAATACAATACGTTTTACCTTTGACACTTCGACTGTTTCACAAATTTTGATTGACAATGCTTTTGAAGCGGCGCAAACCGCCTTACTCTCCTCAGAAAGCGGTTGTGCATTGCAAGACATTTTAGTGGAAATTCATTCCTTGAAAAAAAACGAAAACACAACTCCGGCCGGTGTGCAAATGGCTGTAAATCAAGCGATACGTGAAGCATTGTCAAAAGCAAATCTCAAAAGAATTGAGCCGATTATGCATGTTGAAATCACTTCTCCCGAAGAATTTGTAGGCAACAGCATTTCTGCATTTTCTCAACGCAACGGAAAAGTAGAAAATCTTCTTGAAACAGCAAGTCCACAAATTAAAAAAATTGAAGGTAAAGCTCCACTTTCTCAGCTTTTTGGCTTTGCCACAGACTTGCGCTCCGCCACACAAGGCAGAGCAAGCCTTGCCATGCAATTTCATACTTTTGGTAATGTGTAACTACTAGTACCCTACTTTATCTAAAAGTATTTGTATAAACAAAGAAAGTTGTTAGGGGTTCCAAAGGGGATTATCCCCTTTGGTCTCATTGAAAGCGAATCATACTCTTATCAACTTCCTATAAATATTACACATTTTTAGATAACGCAAGATACTGGTTATTTTATACAAAAAAACCGCCCAAATTGAGCGGTTTTTTTATTGCTTGTAAGATTGTTTCTAGTCAGGAGTAAATGTTCCGTCGAAATTACCTGAAGCACTTTCAGTTCCTGCTGTATTTGTCGCATTAATTGAACCTGTGACCGGCGCATTAGCGGTAAAGTCAGATGAGCCTGTCGCCTCCCAAAACAAAGAGCTGGAATTAGTGGTGCTTCTTCCGTCAGATACTGTGATATCAGTAATACCATTTGATGTTATAGAAAATGAATTTCCGGTGATAGTGCCACTTGCTTTGTTTTGAGGGTCAAAGACTAAACGTGTTCCGCCTGGTCCGCTATAATCCATTTCA
>CAYJPB010000157.1:0-4953 GCA_964371955.1 uncultured Desulfovibrionaceae bacterium
TAGTATTCGCCTCCGGCGAGGGCAAAGGGGGTAACCCCCTTTGCAAACCCTATAATTTCTATATTTCCTGATTGTTTTATAACATACTGAAATTGCATAAATTTTCTATAGATTGGCTATAATTCAGATTTAAATGGCGTACTTACAACTTCAAATAAATAGCGAAATTCAAAATTTTAGTCAAGACAAAATCTAGCGACTCTATTTTAATTCACGTCATTCCAATTTGTATTGTTGGGGGAGGGAAAACCATGATTTTTGAAAAGGGAATTATTCCCTTTGGCCTCGCCAAATGTATGTTGAGGCGAATCTAATCTTTGTCAACATCATCTTAATAAAAATGAAAATTGGAATGTCGTGAGATCTAGCGCCCTCCTCTTCTGCCACCGCCGGAACCACGACCTGCGCCGCCTCTTCCGCCAAAGCCGCCTCCACGACGTCCACCACGCCCACTTCGACTTGAACTTCCTGCTCTGCTTGCGCGATTGCTTCTCACGCCTGCACGAGAGGCACTTGCAGTCACATCCATACTTTCTCTTATTATTTCTCTATGATAAAGATAACCGCGCCTATTGAGATTGTCTGAATACCATTCAGGCGTATAATCAACATCTTCAAGAAGTTTGTCATAATACTTTTCCCATTCGTCGGCACAATCCAGAGCCATTGCATAAGGCAGAAGCTCCTCATATTTTTCAACATTCATTGCCGGTGGATTAATGAATTTCAATCTATCTTCTTCGGCGGCTTTTATGTACATGCGTAAACCAAGCATTTGCGTGTAAAGTTTTTCCCCTTCAGGGGTGAGTTTCTTGGCAAAAAGATATACAAAAACAATGGGTAAGCATGTTAAAATTAAATACATTGTTGTAAATAATATGTCCTCACTGGTTGTATAAAATATGTAAGGCAGAAGCATAAAGATGAAAAACAAATTAAATGCCACGCCCGCATACGCTATAGCTCCAAAGGCAAAAATAAGCGGTACAGCAGAAAACATTACACGCACATACAATGGATTTGTGCTGCCGTCTACACTTGGATGAGGAATGTAAGGAATAACAATAAACATAACAATAACTGCAACGAGCACACCGATAATTGGCAAAAAGGGCTTTACGGTGAAGAATTTATTGACGGCAATCTCATACAGTGTGTATTCTGTGCCGAGTGTTTTTGACTCTTTTGTAACAGTGAATTTTCCTTCGGGTGTAATTCTGAATAGTCTTTCAGAGGTTGCTTGACAGCGTTCGGCTATCCATTGAGGGAGATTTTTCGTCGGTTGAGTTCTTTCGATAACAAGTTCTTTCTTCTCGTTTGTGCTGAGTTTGATGTATCCGTTGACGGCAAGCCATAAAATTTCAACTTGAACCATCAAAGGTTTTACACTCTTGTGGTATAATGCAGCGGCAATGTGAGGGCTCAAACCTTCAGCAGGAGAAAATAGCGGAATAACGGTTTGATTTTTTGTGCGATAAGATGTGTACCACAAAAAGAAAAGGAAGATACATTGAGCAATTATTGCAAGCACAAAGAAAAGATTTCTGTGTGCGCTTAATAATGCGCCAAAATTTGTGCCGAGTGTGAGTACACCCTGCTCTACCGCAATTGAAACAATAAAATCATCGCCTGCTGTTATATAATCTTGATTTGTATAGAGTAAAGGATTATTTTGAACGGAATTTTGTTCAGAGCCTTTTCCTGAATTACCCAAAAGTTCGCCTGACAGCACCTGAACATTTTCAGGAAAAATCACTTCAACACTAAGTCTTTCAATAGGAAGCTCATTATTATGGACTGCATTAAAATAGAGATTGTCCGTTTCACCGGAATTATAGACATAACCATCTGCAATATATTCAATTTCATAAATATATTGCCCCCAAGGTAATGTACCGTAATCTTCGATTTCAAGAATAAAATCACTACTTTCACTTCTGAATCTGAAATTCTTTTCAACGCCGTCACGATGAACCGAAAGAATTTCATAGTCCAAAGATCGGCGCTCGGCAACATCTTCAGATTCAAGAATTCGTGGGAAAGAAAGACTAATATTTTCATCAAGAATATCTACGTTGGCTTGCACATGAATAGTATCGACAACATGTAAAGCTCCATCATTTTGTACGTTAATTACAATATCTTGACTCATTATAAATTCATTACGATTATTTGTGGGAATATTCGGCGTTGTA
The DNA here is from genome assembly GCA_964371955.1 of uncultured Desulfovibrionaceae bacterium. Classification (GTDB taxonomy): domain Bacteria; phylum Desulfobacterota; class Desulfovibrionia; order Desulfovibrionales; family Desulfovibrionaceae; genus CAYJAZ01. Next base: position 2,196 of record CAYJPB010000157.1, read on the forward strand.
TGCGGATAGGGTAAAGTGTCGTCTTGCAAGAAAAGATACACGCCAAAAGCCTCGTGCGCTTCAAGGGGGCGAGTGGTGGAAAAGCTTGCAATTCCGTTCATTTCAACGCTGTTATTCAATGCAAAATCGTTCGATACAATTGATTGTATATCAACAATATCTTTTTGACTCAAACCATGAAAGTTAAGTGTGGCATGTTCAATTTGATAAGGGTTATAGGTGTTTATCGCTTCAAAATACACAGCTTCAAGTATGGTATTTCTGCTGTCTCTGTAATAGTTCACATGCCCTTTTGTGCGGTATTCAATTTCAAAAGTGTACACACCCTCGTCTAAATCTTCGCCTGTATCCATTGGCCCAAGGATAACTTCCGAATTACTTGTTCCCTCATACGTATCATTATAATTTTCAAGGAAATTTTCAGCAGGTTCATTATTAATTGTTGCCGAAATAAAATCAAAGGTGTAGGCATGAAATGATTCATCAGGATATTTAAATTTTTTGTAGTAATAACGGAAAAGCGCATTACTTTCAATATCTTCATAACCAAATTGAAAAAAACCTCTATTGTTTACAATAGTATAAACAATAGTTTCTTTCACGCGCAAAGCTCCGTCTTCCTCAACAAAAATATCAACAGTAAAATCTGAAATTCTGTTTCTTTCTTCGTCAATAATGGGGGCAATTTCAGGTAATTGCACATGCCCTTTTTCCCAACGCATTTCAAGGGTTACGCCCTCTTCTTCCGTAAAAGGTCGGCTAATTTCAAAAATAAATACATTGCTTTGACTTGGTTCAATTGTGTACACATCATTGGGAACACTGCGCAATATTCTGTAATCTCTGCCAATTTCTCCCTCTGCGCCTGTGTCGATTTGTGTAGAAATTGCTTGAAGATTATTTGGTAATTCAACTGTAATTACAGCAGATTGAATGGGAAATTCTTTATCAATGGGTATAACATCAAAAATTATGCCGTCAAAATCATCTTCAAAAAGCACATGTCCGTATGTGCGATAAGTGATTTGAAAAGTATGTTCGCCATGCTCTAAAAAGTCGTCATTGCCTGTGCCGATATCTAAATATTGATGGTATTGGCTATGTGTGTATTCAGAAATACTATTATCAATATATTCGCTTGGTTCTCCATTATGTAGAAGAGAAATGAGCTCATAATCGAAATTTCTTACTCCGCTTGCATCAACGCTTCCCGACGGGTAAAAATATGTGAGTCCACGGCGGATTCTCCTGCCCTCAACATTCACCCTATAGCTTTCCGTCACAAGAAGGCTTGCGTCCTCTTCAACTTTTATATGCACATTATATTCTACATATTCTTCTCGAGCAAAACTTTCTTGACTTACTGTAAATAAAAATACAAGAAAAGCTACAATAATTATATAAAGTTTTTTACTTTTTAGCATAGGATAATCCTTTATTTTCAAGCTATATAATGTGAACCTTAAAGAATAATACCTAATATATAAACAATGGTAAATGTGCCGAATGGTACATTATATATTTGTGGTTTGCAAAGCAAATCGAGGAACTCCGTTCACTTTTTCATTCCACATAGAGAGAGGTCTTGTCCAAATTTGTTCTTGCCCTACTCTTCTGTAATTCACAAGATCTTCTTCCGTTTCCGAATGTTTTGAAAGAAAAAGAACTTCATAAGAATTACCCTTAAAATGTTTGTATACACCATTAATTACAGGATAATTTTTATCGATAAAATCTTTGTTTATATATTGATACGCAATTCTTGGATTGCCGTCATCTGCTGTGATAATGCCACAAGTTTGAAAGCCGTAATCAATAAAATGTTTTTGCATGATACCATTATTATAATGCGTATCACATCGGATATTTTGAATTTTTTCTTTACAAAAATTAAAGCATTGCTTGAAAATTCCACGCGCTTTTCCGTTACTTGCAAGCCTGTGTACTGTTCCGTAAAGTTCTTCATTCAGCCAATTTCCTTCACGGATATCAATATATGTTGCGTCTTCCCCAATAATAAAGGCAAAAACTCCGACAATTTCTTTTTCATCGTTCAAGATAACATAAGAAATTTTGTCTCTTACATCGTCCTCCACAAGTTCTTGCTTAGGATAGCCGTCTAACCACTGATTCGGGTTTCCGCTCTTATCCATGTGCTCTTTTGCAAGCGTATAAATTTTCATTATTTGTGGAATATCTTTATTTTCTGAAAGGCGAATGTTCATGAGTTACCTTTTATTTTTAGTTTTATATTTCAAGAGTTCTATTGCGATTTTCTTATAAAACGTATTTCAATACTTCTTTTTTGTCTCCGACGGCCCAAGAGGGTGCTAACGGGCGTGCCGCCCTTGTGTACCCTCTTGGGGAACACCCACATGCCCTGCTTAAAATCGTCACTAAGTCGGCGAGAGCACATTCCGCGCCCTAATTCCTTACAATTTCACTTATCGTGAAATTTCCAGTCATTGGCGACTCTGAGCTTCTGACTCGTCTCTTAAAATCTCACGTTCTCTCATGATTTCAAAAAAATATGCATGGTTAGCCGACAAAAAGCAAGTGACGATTTGTTGCAGTCCTAAAGGACTGCGCTTAGTTCAGTGGTTTCCATCAAAAAAATTATTCATGCATAATAGTGAAATAACTTTTTGCTTTCAATCGAAGCACTTTCCATCGCCACCACAGTATTATAAAATCAAATTATAAACTATAAGCGGTGCTATTAAAAAGTTTTAGAAGGAAGGGGATAGGGGGTTTGGGG
>CAYJPB010000158.1:0-1232 GCA_964371955.1 uncultured Desulfovibrionaceae bacterium
CTTTCTTGATGAAATCGGCGATATGAGTCTAAAAACACAGGCAAAAATTTTGCGCATACTGCAAGAACAAACTTTTGAGCGTGTCGGAGGGAATAAAACGTATACAGTTGACGTGCGTATTCTTGCCGCAACCAATAAAAATCTTGAAAAAGCTCTGGAAGAAGGGCAGTTCCGCTCAGACTTGTATTATCGCTTGCGTGGTTTTCCTTTACATTTGCCGCCGCTTCGTGAAAGAACAAGCGACATTCCCTTGCTTATTTCTGCTCTATCACACAATATGCACAGCGAAAACGGCTTCACTCCTCCCCTCTTTTCACACGAAAGTATACTTTTAATGCAAGAAACTTCATGGAAAGGCAATGTGCGAGAGCTTAAACACTTACTTGAACAAGTTGCAATTCTTTATCCTAAAACTGTCATTGATGTAGAAATGCTACGCCCGCTCCTGCACTTTGAAAATCAAGAGAAAGTAAATCATTCTCAGAACAATACACACAATAATTCAGGCACACTAAAACAATCGGATACCGATTCATTCAATAAATTTCTTGCATTAGACTTCAAATCTGCGCGCAACGAGTTTGAAGCGTGGTACCTTGCGCAAAAGCTCAAAGAATCAGATAACAATATCAGCAAACTTGCCGAAAGTATCGGGCTTGAACGCTCCTATCTGCACAAGAAATTAAAAACCATTTCAGAAAAATAACAGAACTTTTTGAAACTGATTTCACTCAAATGCGTTTTATCCCAACTGCTTCACTCTTTCGATCGGGCTTATAATATCAGTGAGGCGAATACCAAATTTTTCATTGATAACAACTGCTTCACCGCGCGCAATAAGTTTTCCGTTTACATAAACCTCTAAAGGTTCACCGGCAAGCTTATTGAGTTCAACAACAGAACCTTGCCCAAGCTGAAGTAATTCATTGATAAGAAGCCTTGTTCTGCCAAGTTCTGCGGAAACGTCAAGCGGAATATCTAGAATAAAATCAAGCTCATGTTTTTCATCAGATGAACGAGGAGCTCTGGATTTTTCAGTCATATCCTGAAAGTTTGCTTCTGTAGCGTTTTGATAAAATCTTTCTTTCTTTTCTGTGTTTACATCTTCAAGCTCTGATTCAGCCAAGGCGGCAGCCCATTCATCGGCAAGGCTTTCATCATCACCTTGAGAACCGGCGGCTTGTGCGGCAGCTTCAAAAGGATCTACATCGTTTCCGTCATCCTCATTTAAT
>CAYJPB010000158.1:1242-4820 GCA_964371955.1 uncultured Desulfovibrionaceae bacterium
CATTCAGCAGCAAGAGCATCTTGATCTAATTCGTCAGCCATATTGTTATCCTCTTTCGTGCAAGGTTAAAGTTTATTGAACCACAAAATCTGTGTAATATATCTGTAAAACTCGAGGTACACCGATTATTTGATTTATACGAGAAGCAATTTCGTTCTTGAGTTGAAACTTGCCGTCCGCCGTGGATAGTTCGGCATAGGTTTTTCCTGAGAGCAAGATAATGATTGCGTCTCGAATTTTTGGGGTTTGACTCTCGATAAGCGGCACTGCATCAGGATTTGAAACTTCAATATCTATTCCTATACGCAAATATCTTGTAGTTCCTGTGTCGGCAAGATTTATGGTGAGCGCCGGCAAGCTTATGAGCTGAGTCGGGGCTGTTACAACACCTGTACTTGCACCCTCTTCGCCTGTAGAAGCGTTTTCTTCGCCGCTTACTTCGCCTTCTGCTTCTGCACTTTCTTCTTCATCAGAAGAAAAGAAAGAGGAGATGGAAAAATCGGTATTGGCAGTTAAAAACCAATACGCACCCAAACCGCCACCGCCCAAGAGGAGTATAAGCGCAAGAAGAATAATGATTAATTTTAGCTTCGACTTCTTTTTCGGGGGTTCGCTTCCTTCGGGAAGTTCATCATTCTGTGCCATAGTTTAGTCCTTTGTATATACTCTTTCGCCAAAAATATCGGTTCCCACTCGTACAATGGTTGCACCTTCAAAAATTGCCTCAACAAAATCACTGCTTGTTCCCATTGAAAGATGCGGGAACTTTGTATTAAACTCCGTTTCCATCTTTTGCTTTAAGTCATACAATTTATTGAAATATTTTCTATTTTCACCGACTTGTGTTTGAAATGGAGGTAAACACATAAAACCTTGTAAGCGCAGAGTCGGAATAGTCAAAACTTCTTCAATAAGCTTTGCGCAATCTGCAATACGCACACCCGCCTTTTGCTCTTCATCACCCACATTGACTTCTATAAGCATATCTTGAACTTGCAATTTTTGTTCCAAAACTTTATTGAGCGCACGTGCAAGCTTTTGTGAATCCACTGTGTGTAACAATGTAAAATCATTGCACGCTTCTTTTGCCTTATTTGTTTGTATATGTCCTGTGCTATGCCATTGCAATGATTTATATATTTCCTCAGGCAAAAGCTCTTCAACTTCTTTTCTTTTTTGCTTTGCTTCTTGAAAATAGTTTTCGGCAAAATGCCTTTGCCCCAGCATGGCTACTTCTGCCACACTTTGCGCCGAATGGAATTTTGACACGGCAAGTAAAGTCACGCTGTCAATTTCTCTTTGCGCTTTTTCACAGGCATTGTGTATTTTTTCTATAACTTGCGTATAGTTTTGAGCAAGCATTTCATTCCTCACACAGTGGCTTATATATTAAAAACGTCAGTTTCTCGAATAAAATTAGGGTCGTCTACCCAATTATCTTTCACTTTTACCCATAATTCAAGGTGCACTTTCTTTCCGACAAGCTCTTGAATATCTTGACGAGCCAATGTGCCGATTTCCTTGATGGTTGAACCTTGTTTGCCGATAATCATTGATTTATGGGATGCGCGTGAAACAAAGATAACAGCGTGAATTACCACTCTTTTTTCATTTTCTTCCCACGCTTCAACATCAACAGCCGTAGAATAAGGCACTTCTTGATGCAATCTATCGAACACTTTTTCACGAACCATTTCCGCTGCCAAAAAGCGTAAAGGAGCGGTTGAGATTTGATCTTCGGGGAATTGCGCGTCCTGCTCGGGCAAGCGTTCAAGTATCAATTTTTTCAGAATATTGACACCGTCTTTTTGCATTGCAGACATCGGGAATATCTCCGCATTCGGAAAAAGTTCGTTTAATTTTTCCACTAAGGGAAGCATACGAGCTTTATCGTGGAACAAATCCACTTTATTGAGGACAATTATAGCCGGTTTATCACCGCTTCGAATAATATCGGAAACTGGTAAAATATCTCTTTCCAAAAAGTCCGGCTTATTTATGTAGAGGTGTGCATCAAGCATCAAGAGAGCAACATCAGCCATTGAAATACTTTGAAAAATTGCTTCTCGCATAACTTTGCCGAGCTGTCCTCTCATTTGCGCTCTGTTATGGTGCAAACCGGGCGTATCCATAAAGATAATTTGAGAGTCTTTTTCGGTAAGTATTCCGACTATTTGATTTCTTGTTGTCTGTGGTTTTGGGGTTACTATGCTGAGTTTTTGCCCAAGCATAGTGTTCATTAGGGTTGATTTTCCTGCATTTGGCGGCCCCATAAGCGCCACCCAACCACAGTGATGTCTCTTGTTTTCTTGTGTCATTCTTTCTCCAAAAAAGGTAATCATTTATGCTTAAATGCATAAATATTTTTGGAAATATCGCACACTTTTGTGCAAAGGTCAAGTTTTTGAAAATACACCTTAAATTTTTACAATCCAATTGTGCGTATCTTCGAGTTTTCCGTACTGAATGCCGGTAAGTGTATCGTACAATTTTTGTGAAATTTCACCGATATTTCCATTATTTATCTGCATAATTTTCTCTTGCCATCGCAACATTCCCACAGGAGAAATAACTGCCGCTGTTCCTGTACCAAATATTTCTTTAAGTTCATTTTTTTCGTGTGCAAGCGCTATTTCTTCAATGGAAACTTTTCTTTGCGTTACAGTATACTCCCACTCCTTGCATATTTTCAACACGGAATCTCTGGTAATTCCCGGCAATATAGAATCTTGAAGCTCCGGCGTGACAATTTCGTCATTGATAACAAAGAAGATATTCATAGCCCCAACTTCCTCAATATATTTGCGCTCAACACCATCAAGCCAGAGTACTTGTGCATAACTTTCTTTCTTTGCCTCTTCTTGCCCAAGCAATGAAGCAGCGTAATTTGCGCCTGTTTTTGCAGTACCCAAACCACCGCGCACTGCCCTTACATATTTGTCTTCCACATAAATTCCTACAGGATTGATTCCGGTGGAAAAATACGGGCCTGATGGCGATAATATTATCAAAAACAAATACTTGCCACTCGGGCTGACATCAAGTGTAGGATCTGTGGCAAATATAAATGGACGAATATACAATGAAGCACCGTCGGAATGAGGCACCCAATCTTTGTCGATTTCCACTAATTTTTTCAAGGCTTCAAGGCAAAACTCTTCGTCAATTTGCGGAATAACCACGCGATTGTTTGAAGCATTGAGTCTTTTAAAATTATCAATCGGTCTGAAGAGTTGCACACTTCCATCCTTAGTGCGATACGCCTTAAGTCCTTCAAAAACCTCTTGTCCATAGTGAAGGCTTTTTGTTGCAGGGTGCAAAGAAAGGTTTCCAAAAGGAACTATCTGTGCGTTATGCCAACCCTTTTCCCTTGTATGTTCCATCATAAACATATGATCTGTAAAAATACTTCCAAAACCGAGCTTCAATTCGTCCTGTGGTTTTTCTTTTTTATTTGTACTCAAATTTATTGTGATTTCTTGCATATCTTCTCCATAAAATCATTTTATTTCGTCAAAGTTTAAAACAATTGACATCTGTTGTAAACAAAATTTTTCTCTACTACTTGCCTAAAGACA
>CAYJPB010000159.1:0-1023 GCA_964371955.1 uncultured Desulfovibrionaceae bacterium
GCCATCATGGCGCACATATTTTTCTTCGCTTGGTTCAACAATATCAAGCAATGAATTTTGCACTTGCGTGCTTTTTGTGTCTTTTGCGTGCTTTGATGTTTCGGTGTAGTAATAGAGTGGGAAGCATTGGGTTGCTTCCATCACGTGTAAGTCAGGAATTGCTTTTGTGATAAAAACTGAAAAGTCTTTCTTTCCTCCTGGACTTTCAACACAAATAACAAAATTTTCATGCATTGATGATGGAAAAATTTGTGGAATTTGATAAACGCAGTTATTGAGTTGTCTGTTGAAATAAACATACATTTTTGTAAATGGTCTGTACATAGCAAGTCTTATATCGCTTTCAGTGAAGGTATACTTTTTATCTTTTAGAACGTCTTTTTTTTGCTGTCTATCCCATGAAAAAAGTGGTGTGCCATAAAGAATTTCTTTACCGTTTTTCACAGATTCGCACTGTTCATTATAGAAATCAATTCCTTTTTTGATATTTTGGCATACATTTTCTTTAGAAAAATTATAAGCCCACGGGTCACGACTTGTTTTCAATCCATTTGAATAATAATCTTGAAATATTTTTTGTATGTCAGCTTTTTCTTTTTTTGCTCCAAGAGTAACAAGAGTAGAGAAGGAGTCAGAACGTAAATTTATCCAATCTCCATGCTCATTTGGTTCAAGTTTTCTCCATTCAATACTTTGCGAAAGAATCGAACGGAAATCTTTCACCATAACGAGCTTTTCTTCACGTTTCAAGTAATCGCCAATATCGTGATAGTAAATTTTTGCTTTACCTTTATGCTCAGGATTATGCACTAGAACTGTTATTATCACAGGAGATTTTGAACCCTCTCCAAATACATTTCCTGACTCTTTTCTTCGCAACTCACCAGATGTTAAGGAATTGCCACGCAAATGAAAAACATATATAGAAGAAAATTCTTCTTCTAAGCATTTTCTAAAGCCACTTGCCGCATTACCATCAAGCCAGCCGCCATTTGTGATAAAACCAATAATCCCACTTTCATT
>CAYJPB010000159.1:1033-4658 GCA_964371955.1 uncultured Desulfovibrionaceae bacterium
TTACGTACTCTATCAGAAGCCCAACGGAAAGCACGGATATATGAATCATAAAGTGATGTACGCAATGTTGAGGTGGACTTTGCAACATATGTTTCCTCTATACGCTTATCAAGAATTGGATACTTTAGGTTTTGAGCATTATCATTCGCAGAACCTTGTTTTGCTGAATAAGGTGGATTACCAACAATAACACGGATTGGTGTTTTGCGTTGGTTTTCAATTTGCTTTGAATTGTCCTTGAAACTTTGATAAAGCATTTTTTCTTGTTTTTCGGCTAAATCAAAAGTATCGGTAAGGCAAATATTGTCAAAACGGAGATAATCTTTTCTTTTGGTTATATCGTGGAAAACGGCTTCAATATTCACATCTGCAACATAATAAGCCAATAAAATAAGCTCATTACAATGAATTTCATGCAAATATTTTCTTTCAAGATCTTTATCTTCAATAATGCCAGACTGCAAAAGACGTGTGATGAATGTGCCTGTCCCTGTAAATGGGTCAAGTATATGGATATTTTCATCGGTCAAGCCGCAGTTGAACTCTTTCTTTAGAATATCATTTACAGAATGTAGAATAAAATCAACACATTCTACAGGTGTATACACAATGCCTAGTTGGTCAACTGTTTTAGGGAAAGTGCTTTTGAAGAATTTCTCGTAAAGGTCTTTGATAATTGTTTGTTTACCCTCAAGATTATCAATATCGCCAACGTTCATACGTACAGAATCGTAAAATTTATTCAAGATTGTAGTATCTTTTTCAAAGCCAATCGCAATAAGCGAATCAATGATTTTTTCCATTGAACGCCCAACAGGATTGTTTTCTGCAAATGTATAGTCAGCAAACAAAGCCTCAAACACAGGACGTGTAATAAGGTGTTGCGCTATCATTTCAATAGCTTGCCGCTTACTAATTGTAGAATTTATATTTTCTCTGAGTGCAAGAACATAGTCATTGAAATCGTCTTGATGTTGCCCTTTTTGTGCAATAAGTTCGCTGATACGTGCTATAAGATTTTGAGCCACCGTGCCAACTTCCTTCGCCCAATTCTCCCAATAAAGGCGTGTACCGACCTTTTCCACAAGTTTGCTGTAAATCCCCTCTCGCATTTCACCAAAAAGTGAGAGTTGATGTTGGTATTTTGCGTTCAGAGCTTTTGCTTGTTCGTCTGCCACAAGTTCACGCTCGTTTGCGCCGAGTGAATCATCATCAAAAGGAAAATCAAGCGGCGGAACTGTGCCTACCGTGATTTTGGCAGGCACGCTTTTATTCAAATTGATTTTGTTCACAATGGCATTGAAGCCGTCATCATGCGATCGTAAGGCGTTCAAAATTGACCATACAACCTTGAAGCGTTCATTGTCGTTCAAGGCTTCTTCAGCAGGAATATTGGGGTTTACAACAACTGGAATGATGATGTAGCCGTATTTCTTTTCGCCCTCTTGCCCTTTTCTAAAATTACGCATAACACGCCCAACCGATTGCACAACATCAACTTGCGAATTACGTGCTGACAAGAAAACAACCGCATCAAGTGCAGGCACATCAACCCCCTCAGAAAGGCAACGCACATTTGAAAGCAAGCGACATTCATTTGGGTCGTCCGCCTCTGCTTTGAGCCATGCAAGCTTTTGAGCACGAATTTGGCTGTTCATGCTTCCGTCAATATGTTTGGCAACAACTTTTACAGTACGCTTTTTTCTGTCTTCATCAAGCGAATCGTGGTAATTTTGTGAAATAATCGGTAGAGATTTTGCAGTCTGCTTTGATGAGGAAAGATCGCCTGATTTGTCAATATTAGGACAGAAAGCAAGAGCACGACGCATAAGGCTGGGGTCTTCTTCCCATGTAACGCCTTTATCGCCTAAAATTACTTTGGAAAGCCCATTGATACAACCGATGAGACGGCTTGCCATATCTAAGTCAAATTCTTTATTATCTTCATCACGCACAAGGTCGCGGATGCTTGCCGGTAAATCATTTTCACTGCCTACGGTAAGCACAAGAACTTTGTAATCGGTCAATAAGCCATTTTGAACAGCATAAGAAAAGCCCACTCGGAAAAATTCTTCTCCGTAAAATTCTGCATTATCCATAGAGCAAAGAACATGGTCGTTTTCTTTAGCCTTTGCTTTTACGCTGTCACCGTAAAGGCGTGGAGTTGCTGTCATATAAAGGCGTTTCTTGCCTTGAACAATGTTGTTATCGTGTATCTTTGTAAAAGCAGATTCATCAGCATTTGAAAGTTTTACGCCCGTTGTCCTATGTGCTTCATCACAAACAATCCAATCAAAAATGGAATCATCACCGATTTTTGCTTTTATTGCTTTTTGTGCCTCTGAAACGGCATCAATAGATTGATACGTCGAAAATACAACAAGTAAACCATCAAAATCTTTTTCTTTTTCAAATTGCTTTGCAATACTTGTGCTATTGGTTGTGGCAGGACGAGCTAAATCAATAATTGAATTATCAGCATCATCACTTGATTTTTTCGTATTTCTGCTTGCTTTTTCATCTGAACAAATACAGATGGCTTTCATTGGGAATTTTGTATCAGCCATCCATTCATTGAGCGATTGCCCAAGCAAAGCAATGGACGGCACCATAAAAAGTATACGCCCTTTACCTTTGGTTTCTTGCTCGATGATTGATAAAGATGTGTAGGTTTTTCCTGTGCCACAAGCCATAATAAGCTTACCGCGGTCATATTCTCGGTAATGCTCGTGTGCTTTTTGCATGGCTTCGAGTTGGTGCTTGAGAGGCGATTTAGCAGTTATTTTTTGCTTCTTGCCCTCAAGTAAAGCTTGCCAATCGACAATGGATTCTTCAAAGGTTGTTAGCCCTATACGGATAAAGGGAATTGCTTGATTATGTATGATTTCTTCGGCATTTGCACCCCATTTCTCAGTTGTGGAAATCCAAACACAGCTTGAAAATTTTGTGCCTGAGCTGTTATTTATCGGATCATTGAAAGTTCTGTATGAATTTGCAAGAAAAGTATCGACATCGCTCTTGCTTATTGTTGCTTCTTCTGCATAAAACTTGCACTGAATAGCCCAATATTCGTTATCATCAGTACGTGCTACGAGGTCAATGCCTAAATCTGTTTTGCCAAAATCAGCTTTTGAGGGAAATTCTTCCCATAGCCAAACGTGCGTCAGGTCTTTATATCTTGGGTCGGTCAATAGCCATGCTTTTATCAGCTTTTCAAACTTTGTTCCTTTTTCTCTTTCGGTGAGAGAATCTGCACGTAAAACTTCAAGTAATTGCTGAAAGGTCATAAAAGCTCCTATTCATGGCGAAGTATATTGAGTTCGGGGTATTTTTACAAAAATATACCAAGAAAAGCGTATTGGCAAGCTTGAAAATATGTATTTTATTTTTTCAATTATTTTGAAAAGTTACTTTGTCGTATCGTGTGACATCATTATTCTTATGCCTTTCCTAAATATTCTCCCTCACTCACAAGCTCAATCCCATTTTCTCTCAACAGTCTTGCAGTCAAGCCATCACCATCAATAAGGCCACCCGTGAAACTTCCATCATAAATTTTACCACAACCACCCGTTTCGTGTACAAATGTACCGAAACTAATATAAATTATGACGGGCTCTTAGAT
>CAYJPB010000160.1:0-4575 GCA_964371955.1 uncultured Desulfovibrionaceae bacterium
TCGTTTCTTTCAGGGCGCAAATTGAGCTTATCGTGCTTGATTAAGTCCGCGGTATATTCAGCAATGTGCACCATTTTTGTGGCTGCTGCATTGTGGAAAACCGTACCGGTAATCGGTGATTTAGGCACTTCCATATGGCTTGGGGCAGGGCCGTTATAGGTGCCCATGTATTGATGAACAACACGCCACATATGTCCGCACTCACCACCTAAAATCCATTTAGAACCAAGGCGTTCACATTCAGCATACATTTTTGCGTTGAGCTTTTTCGCCATATCAAAGGATACGAATGAACCGAAGTTACCGCCCTCTGATGCGTAGGTTGAAAGCGTATAGTCTAAATCTAACTCATGGAAGAGCATGAGATAGCCCATGAATGTGTAGATACCGGGATCAGCAAACACGTCGCCTGAAGGAGCGATGAATATAATTTCATGTCCTTTTTCATTGTAAGGTGGGTCTATGTGAATACCGGTAATTTCTTCAATATCTTCGCACAAGAAATCGACAATTTCTTTGAACGCGTGTGGTTGAATACCAAGGTGGTTACCTGTTCTGTTACAGTTAAACACAGGATCCATAATCCAGTGCGTACCAAGACCGAGCTCATGCAATAATTCACGAATAATTGCAGTGATTTCAGCAGTATCGATACCATAAGGGCAATAGAGTGAGCAACGGCGACATTCAGTACATTGGTATGAATACGTAAACCATTCTTTAATAATTTCCTTATCAAGCTTACGTCCGCCACCAATTCTTCCCAAAAGTTTACCTACAAAGGTAAAGTCTTGACGATAGATCGAACGTAAAAGCTCTGCACGTAAAACAGGCATATTCTTCGGATCGTTTGTTCCCAAGAAGAAGTGGCACTTGTCAGCGCATGCACCACAACGCACGCAAACGTCCATAAAGACTTTTAAAGAGCGGTGTTTTTCAAGTCTTTCTTGAAGACCTTTGTAAATTATTTCTTCCCAATTTGGCGGAAGGTGCCAGTCATCTTCTTCCGGGTTCCACGTATGAGGATTTGGCATACCCAGCGATTCCATTGTTTCCATTTTTGCAGGATAGCAATAATTACCGGGCTTTATTTCAGGCTTCGTATCAAACCAGCTTTCTTCGGGGAAAGCGATTGGATTTTGAGCCAAAAGCTCATTCGGCGTAGGCAGTTTTGCCATAGAATTTCTCCATAATTTTTAGCTTCATCATTAGATAAAGCAGATACTTATTCAGCAGCCTTTTCAAGCGGTTTATCAAGTGGCAAACCGGCTTCGTCCATTGCTTCACGGAATTCATCTTCATACTCGGCATATGTGCGGTATTTTTTAGGAGGATTCCATGGGTTGATATGACGATATTCTCTTGTATTTATTTTCATATTTCTTGTGGGTGATAAGAACACTCCGCCCATATGCATAAGCTTTGAGAATGGGAAATACATAAATAATACAGATACAAAGGTCAAGTGAATAAAGAAAATGCTTCCAATGCCTTCACCGGAAACAGGGTTCAATGTCACAAGCCCCATAGTGAACACCTTCACTTGAGCAATGTCAACTTTATCCAAATAACGCATGCAAATGCCTGACAAAACTACTCCGAACAACAAGAAGAGTGGGAAATAATCATTCGCCAAAGATATGTATCTTGTTTTTGGATTCATAAGTCTACGCAAGAACAAAAATGCCAAAGCACCGACAATAAGTGCATTTGTCATATAAAAGCGTGGAGAACCAATTTGCATAATGCCATCAATAAATTCAAGTGCGCTCACGCAAAACGGAACAGGTTCCAAGAAAAAGCGCATATGACGAAGCAATATGACTAAGAAGCAATAGTGAAAAACTAATGCAAACAACCACAGCCATTTAGAGGAATAATACGTCACACGCGGAACATCATTTACTGTTGTTCTCACCGCATTTGTATTTCTGAAAAGCGAACGGAAAGTCAATACTTCCAAAAGCATACGACCTATCACCGCAAAAGTGGACGTAGGTGCGTCCAATCGATTGGGTTTAATAAAGTCCAGCGACTTTGCTTGTCCTCCAACAGTAGGAATGGCAAAAGGTACCGGAGACTTTGCCCAGTACACAATTTTCCATATAAAACCAACCACAAACACAACAAAGGCCACCATCGGAAACACGATGCCCAATATGGATTGTAGGCCGATCAACGACAATCCCCAAGCAATAAAAAAGATTGCCAAGGTTGCCCCAAGAGCGTTAATCATCTTCTACCCCTATCTTTAGGTAGTTAATCAAAATCTTCCGCAAAGTGTTTGCAGAAGCAGTCCATATACACAGATTACGCCGAATTCCACTTCAAGCGTAGCCATAGTTCGGTTAGAATTATTCATTCTAACCACTTCATTTCGATTTTATAAAACAATTTTTAAAAAATCTCAAGCAAAGATTTAACAATAATTGATTTTTTTTATGCTATTTTTTTATGCGACCTTTCTTTATCTCAACATACAAACCAGACGTACAGCACATTGACTATTTAAAAAAAACACTCTATTATGAAAAAAACTTTCATCATATACTATTATTGAATTAAAAAAGGCGGGATTATGAAAAAAATATTAATTCTATGTGTGCTACTTATTACACCATTACTGTTTTCTCAATACGCTTCATCTTCATCAATGTATTCGGTATATTGTGCAAACGGAAAAATTGAAGTTGATAACCGCACGCTCCAACAAATGCAATCCATTCGGAGTAATGTCTATCGAATTAACAGCTTTACTCATATGACCGATGCAAACAATTTTGCTTCAAGAATGGGCGGCATTGGGGCTTCTTGCCCAAACTCACAAGCTCCATCATCAAGCTCTTCAAGTATGTATTCGGTATATTGCGCAAACGGAAGAATTGAAGTTGATAACCGAACTCTGCAACAAATGCAATCTATCAGAAGCAATGTCTATCAGATTAATAGCTTTAATTTTATGTCAGACGCCAATAATTTTGCTTCAAGGATGGGCGGTGTGGGCGCAGCGTGTCCGCAGTAAACAAGCCTTAGTTTAGTATAAGATGATGTTGATAGGATATGATTCGCCTCCGTTATATCCCACACTAACTTTATTTTATTAATTTAAAAACGTTCACAAATTTGAGATATCAAAAGTTAGTGTGGGGGGCGGGGCCAAGGGAAACAATTTCCCTTGGAGCACTTATCACTTTTTTCTCGTACCTCGAAAAAAGAAATAAGTTTACCATAAAAAACGTGCTAATCTAATTCTCCGTTAACTTGTTTTTAATAATTTTGTGCTACAATATAAACTTGACCCACCGCCACCACAAAGCTGTGTGTAACCACAAGATTAATCGTGGTGGTAATAAAAAGTTTTTGGAAGGACAGGACATTCCTGACGGGGGAGAGTTTGAGAGGGGGACTCTCCCCACGCCCCAAGTCACCAAAAAAATCATCGTATTAAATTTAAGTTGACCATGAAGAGATAAATTGCTATTTAGCTCACAGAGAAAAATTTTAGGAGAATTTTATGGCAGGTCACAGCAAGTGGGCGAACATTCAGCACCGCAAAGGCAGACAAGATGCAAAAAGGGGAGCCGTTTTCACAAAGGCGGCGAAAGAAATAATTATTGCTGCGAAAAATGGCGGAGACCCTGCCGGCAATTCTCGATTAAGAGCAGCTATTGCGGCGGCAAAAGCGGTGAATCTTCCAAAAGATAAAATCGAAAGCGCCATACGTAAAGGTACGGGAGCAGAAGCTGGCGGTGATTTATTTGAAATAAATTATGAAGGTTACGGTCCTGCAGGAATTGCTTTTATTGTGGAAACCGCAACCGACAATAAAAACAGAACAGTTGCCGACGTGCGCCACCTTTTTACAAAATCCGGCGGAAACCTTGGCGAAAGCGGATCTGTTGCGTGGATGTTTGACAGAAAAGGCGTTATTACTATTGATAAATCAAAATATAGTGAAGATGCCATTATGGAAGCCGCACTCGAAGCGGGCGCAGATGATGTTGTTGAAGACGGTGAATTTTTTGAAGTAACCACAAGTCTTGAAGATTTTAATACTGTGCGTGATGCTCTTGAAAGTGCTGAAATTGCAATGGGATCAGCAGAACTTGCTTATGTTGCACAAAACATGATTCAAGTGGACAAGGAAGCAGCAGAAAAACTTATGCGCTTTGTTGACGCCCTCGAAGATCACGACGATGTACAAAAAGTGCATGCAAACTTTGATTTACCTGAAGATTTTGAATAAATACATTCATCATAAAATATATATAAAAGGGGAGGGTGAACACTGTTCAAAACCTCCCCTTCAAATTTTAATTGTGTGAAAATTATCGTGGCTTTGATTCAAACCTACAGAGGTTTGCACCGTTTGCCCAACAGTCAACTTCAAGTGTGCTGTATTTCATTTGTGTATATTCTGAAAGTATGGCAGAGATAAATCCTTCGTCGTAATGACAGATAGTTTTTTGGATATTTTTCATGCCTGAACAATCAGCATCTTCTTCAACGGTGATTACTATTTTTCCATTTTCCTTATTAAACTCTTCCACATTAATAATGCCCATATTGAGAGCA
>CAYJPB010000161.1:0-4532 GCA_964371955.1 uncultured Desulfovibrionaceae bacterium
CAAATGAAGGCAATGCAAAAATGGTTGCAACCTTGCCACGCACACACATTGTTATTGCCGGACTTGATAAACTTGTTCCAAATATTGAAGCAGCCCTTACCGCGGCAACAGTTTTACCCAGAAACGCAACGGGGCAAAACCTTACCGCCAACCTTTCCTTTATACGTGGCGTAACAGATCATGACTTTGTGAGCGAAAATGAAGAAAAAAAAGAAGTGCATATAATTTTCCTCGACAATGGAAGAAGCGAACTTGCCAAAGATCCTCTTTTTTCGCAAATATTTCGCTGTGTTCGTTGCGGCGCATGCGCCAATGTTTGCCCCATCTACCGCATGGTTGGCGGGCACAGAATGGGCTATATCTACATTGGAGCTATAGGGCTTATTCTCACGTATTTCTTTCACGATAAAGCAAAAGCGCACTATCTTTCACAAAATTGCATAGGCTGTGAGGCGTGTAAAGACGTGTGTGCCGGAGGAATTGACTTACCGGCGCTTATCAATGAAGTCCGTATCCGCTGTCAAAAAGATTTTGGCAGACCACCGATTGGGCTTTTTGCCTCTCAATTAATGAAGAATAGAAAGCTTTTTCATGCTTTCTTGAAAACAGCCCGACTTACACATAAACCGCTTGTCGACAAAGACAAGTTCTTAAGGCATTTACCTGATTTTATTTTAGGAAAACATCAATTTAAAGCGCTTCCCACTCTTGCACCCAAAGCGTTTAGAGAGCTATGGGAAGAGAAATTAAAATATACGCTCCCAAATCCCAATAAAACTGTCGCAATTTTTGCCGGTTGCGTGCAAGATT
Source organism: uncultured Desulfovibrionaceae bacterium (assembly GCA_964371955.1). Classification (GTDB taxonomy): domain Bacteria; phylum Desulfobacterota; class Desulfovibrionia; order Desulfovibrionales; family Desulfovibrionaceae; genus CAYJAZ01. The sequence continues at coordinate 811 of CAYJPB010000161.1, forward strand.
TTGTGTACCCTGAGCATTTAGAATCTTTCGTGAAGCTTATGAAAGCAAAAAATATTCAGCTCGATTTTCCCATAGAGCAAAATTGTTGTGGTTTGCCCTTACATATGCTTAGTGAAAATACAGTCGCACAAGAAATAGCCTTGTCAAACGTCAAAGCTTTTACTAAGAATTACAACGCTATAGTAACGCTTTGTGCCTCTTGTGCCTCGCATTTGAAACATGGATATGAGAAAATGCTTGGTACAGAAGTTCATGATTTCTGTGCACAAGTATACGATTTCAGCTCCTTTATGACTGACTATATAAAAGTAGACGAAGAAGATTTCACAAAAAGTACTGAGCAGGTAGCCGTGCATTTTCCCTGTCATCAATGCCGTGCTTTAAACGTAAAAGAATCTCCGCGCACTTTGGTAGCGTATGCGGCGCATTATGTTCCGAGCGCAGAAGAAGAGGTCTGCTGTGGTTTTGGCGGAACGTATTCTGCAAAATTTCCCGAAGTTTCGGCAAAAATTCTTGAGAATAAAATAAAAAACATCAAAAATTCCAAGGCAACACGCATTGTTATGGATTGCCCCGGCTGTGTAATGCAAATACGCGGAGGCATGCGCAAAGTTAGCGAAAACATACAAGTAAGCCATATTGCAGAACTATTGGCGGAAAATATCAAATAAAGTTTTTCGTCTTTATTTATTCTTTGTATCGCTTAAATATTTTCGTACAGCAAACAAAACTTTACCGTACAAGTCTATAAAGGGTCTTGCATGCGTTGAAAGATAGTTTGAATCCTGCTTTACAGCCGCTTCTTCCAAGAGCGTTGCTTCATGCGAAACATCAAATGCGCCGACATGAGCCGAGGCTTTCTGTATTTCCTGAAGTTCAACTCTATACGCATTAATATCTTTTTCTAAATTCATTGAGCTTATTTTTTCAATTCTCATCAAGCCTTCATTGAAAAAAGTGTTTAATGCGCTGTTATAATCGCTCAATACACCGCCAACAGCGCTCATTCCATGATTTATGTCAACTCCTTCAATTGAGATATTATAATCTTTAGCCTTTGCTTGACGAGAATTTGCAAGTTCTTGTTTTTCTTTTGGCAGCCATTTTTCTAAAATTTCATTAAGTTTTTCCACTTCAATAGGCTTTGCCAGAAAATCATTCATGCCCTCGTTCACAAAAAGCTCTTTTGCCCCCACAAGTGCGTTTGCAGAAAGAGCTATTATTGGTAAATTTTTATAATAATCCCCTTCAATTTTTCTTATTTCGGCAGTGGCTTCCATGCCGTCCATTTCGGGCATCATATGGTCCATAAACACCAAATCATAGACAGTATTTCTTACCATTTCAACGGCAACAGCTCCATTTTCAGCTGTATCCAAAACAAAACCAAAGGGTTCCATTAATCCTTTTGCTACTTCCAGATTAATAATATGATCATCAACAACAAGCACCTTTGCAGTAGGTGCTACAAAGCTGTAAGATTTTACTTCTTTCCGGATTTTGACATCGGCATTTCCAAATATTGATGCCAATTGTATACAGTTTAATGGCAAGGGCAAAGTGTTTTCATCGGAATAAATTGTTAAATCCCTTGGATCTGTTGTGAACACTGTTTTTATGGCAGTATTTTTTTCTGAGCACAGATTCTTTATTGTATCAATATCGACAGCAGGAGCGACTAAATAATCAAATTCTTGCTCTGTCAGATATTGTACAAGTTCAGACTGTTCTGTACAAATAATTGATTGTACATGTAAATCGTCTAATGTTTGTTTGAATGAGCTAACGTATGCATCTCTTGTTTCATAGACAAGCATTTTCACATTATCGGTTTTTGTTGCCAATAATGCTGTTTCCTTGTATTGCTGAGGGATTTTTGCGGTGAACACAGACCCCACGCCCCTTTCACTTTCTACACTTATAGTGCCTTGCATCATTTCACATAATTGCTTGGTTATGGAAAGCCCCAAGCCCGTTCCTTCTATGCTTCTGTTTTTCTTTGTGTCAACTCGTTCAAATTGCATAAAAAGGCGTTGCATATCTTCTTCTTTGATCCCCATACCTGTATCGGAAATAGCAAAAACAAGTTGTGCAATTCCATTTTGCTTTTCACATTGCACACTTAAATTTATGCTACCGCTTTTGGTGAATTTAATTGCATTGGTCAATAAATTTATAAGTATTTGCTTTATTCTGATTTCGTCACCGAATAAGATATTTGGAATATCGGACTGCACAAATGTTGTCAATAAAATGGGCTTATCTTCAAGCCGCATTTTTGCTATCCCTATAATATCATTTATCAAAGAAGAGATATTGTATTCAACCTCTATTATTTCAAGTTTGCCCGATTCAATTTTAGATATATCCAAGATATCATTGATAATAACTAATAAATTTTCGCTTCCTTTTTTTATTTCTATGGCATACTCTTCGATATGCCTTCCTCTACTTTCTCTGAGTACAATTTCAGACATGCCTAAAATTGCGTTTAAAGGTGTGCGTATTTCATGGCTCATATTCGCCAAGAAACTGCTTTTTGCCTTTGAACTGAGTAAAGCCTCCATATGAGCGGCGCGAAGTTGTTCGTCCATTTCGTGTTTTCTTTGTGCATTTGCAAAAAGTTTACCGCTGATATCCAACATATTTTCGTGTGCTTCTGAATACACAACATCTAATGATGCGCTTCCGGTGGCAATAATTCCAAAAATTTTGTCTGACAAAAACACCGGCACCGCAATGCTGCTTTCGCTGTTTTCAATTTGCTCTTGCACACCTTTATTCCACAGCTCATTCATATCTGCCATAAAGTCACTTATTGATTTTTCAGTTTCAAAAGCCTTTTGCATTTCCAACGGTACTTTGCCGTAATTTATGATGATACAATTATCTTTTCTTGTATGGATAAGAAAATCGGCATCATTATTCAATAAATCGGCAATATATTCTTGTATCTTTTCAACAGTAAATATTATTTTTTCATCAGAATCTTGTCTATACATGTGAGTCAGATAAAAAAACTTACTATTTTCAACTTCTATATAGCGCCACAAAGTAAATTCAGAAGTATTGAATGCAAGTGTAAGAGTTTTTAAGGAATCCACAAGCACATTATCAAAATTTTCTTCCTCACCGGCCGTAAGTAATTGTTGTGAAACATTATTCACTGCCATCAAGAGTTGGTCTTGTTCAATAAGGGTTTTTGTTCTCAATTCAATTTCATTTTCTAAGTGAAATTGATGATTTTCAAGCTCGTAGAGAGTTTCTTCGAGTTGGAACTGTGAATTTTTTAAACTGTCAATATTTAAATGTCCACCTATAACACGAGTTGCTACGCCGTTTTCGTCCTTGGTAACAATTCTTCCGACATCTCGAGTCCATATATAGTGCCCGTCTTTATGGCGCATGCGTGTTTCACATTCATAATTTTCTCTTGTTCCTGCAACAAACTCATCTAAAAGTTGTGAAACAAGAACAACGTCTTCGGGGTGGTTCATCGCTTCCCACTCCGCCAAAGAGCCGTTTATTTCATCTTGCGTATAGCCAAGCATGCTAAGATATTCATCATTATACGATATAAGATCTTTTTGTAAATCCCAATCCCAAGTACCAAATTCGGCTACTTCAATGGCGAGATTTAATATATCTGTACTTTCTCTTAATAACTCTTCAGTCAATTTTATATTTGTTATATCTTGTAAAACACCGCAAAGAATGAGTGG
>CAYJPB010000162.1:0-4526 GCA_964371955.1 uncultured Desulfovibrionaceae bacterium
TCTTCCCTCAGCTTTGCAAGCGGTGTTGTTTCAGCCACTCAATTTGATGGCGGAACTTTCACAGGCGAAGCTGGTTCTGTTGTCTATTTAGATGCGAATATGAATACAGGTGACATTGATGGCGGTACATTTACTGGTAGCACTGTCGCCTATAGAATTATTGAAGATGGAAATAGCAGACTCCCAGCTAATTCAACTACGTATGCGTATACGAATGACTATTATTATGATACTACAGGGCGACGCGGTGTTCCAAACATCGGACTTCAACAAGCACTTGGAAACTCTGACGTGCGTACTTTCTCATTAACCGCTGACTACACAGGCGCAGCAGGCATAATGACAGATGGCACGCTCACTATTTTTGGTAACTTAGACGATGCTTTAGCTGAAACTCGTACAGCAAGATATGGCTCTGCGCTATATAATCTTGATTCACCACTGAGAATAATAAACGAAGGCGGAGTGCTCAATATAATCGATGTGTATTCTAACAGTAACAGAAACGAGCCCATCATTGAAATGCAAACTGGAACAACTGGAACAACAAATATTTATAATTCCTATTTTACGGGAAGCGATATAGCGCTTGCTGTCAATGATGGCACAGTAAATGTCTATGCTTCACGCTTTGCAGGCACAAACTTGGCAATTGATATTGCAGGAGGAACAGTAAATATCCACGCACCGAATATGGACACTGTTTTTGATGCGCCAATACAGTCCAACGGAACAATCAATATCTACGGCGCAAGTGTGGGCGAAGTTGTGCTTAATGCGGATATGAGTGAAGTTCACGGCACTGTAAACCTTGAATCGGGCACAATCAGAATTGGGGAAAATATTGGAACACACACTGTAGCAGGTGAAACATATACCAACTTCTTTAGAGGAAATTTTGTTGTGCATGGCGGTATGCTTAATGCCGTGAACGGACAAGCAGACACATTCAATATCACAAATTGGAATACTTCTGCAAGCCATCTTCCTGTGCTTATTGATGTTGACTTTACAAACCGCGAAGCTGATTATTTCCAAAACTCAAGCGGGCAAGCAATCACCATTGCAGGAATTAACATGATAGGCACACCAAGAGAGGGCGGTCAGTCAATCAACATTACCGATGATGGCACAAACTTTGCTATTTTTGCTCCATATTCCTACACGGCAACCACCAAATACGAAATTAATGACTCTGAACTTGCTTCAAACGGAAGACTTACTTTCAACGTAGCAGGCGCAAACCCTGTGCGTGAACTTCCCGGTATCACCGCAAACCTTGCCGCCGCACGTATGATGGCGACAAGCAATGTTGTTATAGGGCACACCATTGACGGAACAGGCACAGGCGGTATCAATGCTCCAGACAGTGGTAATGACAACGATGAGGACAATGTAGCACACTATCAATCTTCTGAGGGCGCAAGTGCGGGTAGTGTTTATCTTGCACAAACCGATGATTTAATCCCTGCAACCCTTTCTGTGCGTAACCCTGAAGACGATTATTCATGGAATGTGTGGGCTCAACCTTATGCAAGCTTTGAAACCATAAACTACGGCGCAATGGACGTTGAAGTAGACGCTTTCGGTATTCTTGCCGGTGCAACAAGCCGTGCGATTGATTTAGGTGCTTCTGATTTATATCTTTCTGCATATGTCGGCTTTAACAGCTCTAATTCAACATTTGATGAAATTGATAACAATCAATACGGCGGACTTGTCGGTGCAAGTATCAGCTTATACCACGGCAACTTCTATATAGGCGCAACCGCAAATGCAGGTATTTCTCGTACCGATATGGAAAACAATAATCCGCTTAACCCATATTACACTTCCCAAACACTTTCAAATCTTACAGTGGGTTTTGCGGCTAAAAGTGGTTATAATTTCAACTTCCTTGAAAGATATACTGTTCAACCGAATATTATTGTTGGCGTAAACTATGTTAATACAAATGATTATATAAATAATAGGGGCGAATCTGTTGTGAGTGAAGAAATGCTTGCATTGCAAATCACTCCCGGAGTGCGCTTCTCAGCAAACTTCAACACTGCTGATATATATGCAGAAGCTTCTTACTCTTTCCTTACAGGCACAGGCATTGACTTCAAAATCGATTATGATTTCATTGCAGGACAAGAAATTGATGACTTTGCTTCACTCACATTGGGCGCTTCAAACGTGTGGGATAATTTCGCAATTTATGGCGAAGTTATAGGCACTCTCGGCGGACGTGATTCAATCGGTGCGCAAGCAGGATTTGAATTAAGATTCTAAAGAACATTGTTTAACTTTATTGTATCGCTACTCTGATTTTTCTCTTTACAAAAAGTCGGAGTAGCGATACTGTTTAAAAAAGACTGAAAATATGGAGCTATTTAGATGAAAAAATTTCTCTCCTTGATCCTTTTTGCTTTTCTTCTTTCTTCATGTGCACCGACAAGCAGCGTCAGTGTATATAGCGGGCAAAATAAAATTAATCAAATTCTTCCTGTGGATTTTTCTGTTCAGAAGTTTTATACCGATACCTTCACTCTTTACGGACTTTTTCGCCCAGCAAGAAATAATAGTGTAGATTTACATGTGTATATAGAGGGTGACGGACTTGCGTGGCTTTCACGTACTGTGATTTCAGAAAATCCAACTCCGACAGATAATACAACGGCAATGCTTGCAAGAAATGATACAAGTGATGCGGCGGTGCTGTATTTGGCGCGCCCTTGCCAGTATGTTGAAGCGCATGAAATGCAAATGTGCTCTCAAGAATATTGGACAAGCCATCGCCTTGCTCCTGAAGTTATTTCAGCGCTTGATACGGCAATCAGTCAAGCAAAAGAAAATACAAGAGCAGAGGATATTTCTCTGGTTGGCTATTCAGGTGGAGGCGGTGCGGCTGTTTTGGTGGCAGCAAGACGTGACGATGTTGACTTTTTGGGAACTGTTGCAGGGCTTTTAGATCATGAAACATGGACGGATATGCACAATATCACTCCTCTCTATGGCTCGTTGAATCCATTAGACAGTATAGATTCTGTAAAAAATATCGAGCAGTTGCATATAACAGGACTTGATGATGATATAATTACTTATGGTGTGAACGATAAATTTTGTAATGAATTGGCTTCGAATTCATGCGAGGAAATTTATGGCTTCACCCATAACGACGATTGGTATATGGTTTGGGATTATGAGCGCATGAACCAATATTGATATTTTTCTTGACACAAGCAGGATATTTCATTAGTAGTCATTGAAATAATTATGAGAGAATATGTATGTTGAAGAGAAATTTCTTGCTCGAATATGTGCGCCCAAATGAAATACAAGAGGAAATGGAAAGGAAAACTTTCCTTTTTCTTTTTATTCTCACTTTTGCACAAATTGTGGCTTTTCAAGCATGGGCAACGCTATATACTAACTATATTGTTGAAGTGCTTGATTTAAACGCGGCACAAAACGGATTTATCCAGTCGATAAGAGAAATTCCCGGTCTTTTGGCAGTTACGGTGCTTTTCTTTTTGCGTTTTATTAAAGAAGAAAAACTTGCAATATTTTCAGTATTTGCCTTGGGTATTGGTGTTGTACTTACAGGGATGTTACAAAGCTTTAGCGGTATGCTATTTTCAACTGTTGTTATGTCCATCGGATTCCATTATTTTGAAACAATAAATCAATCTATTACTTTACAAGCTTTCAATACACGGGTTTCTCCTTTAGTTTTTGGTAGATTGCGCAGCATATCTGCACTTGGAAATATTATTGTCGCATTACTTATTTTAGCTGTTGCAAGTGTATTTTCCTATCTTCAAATGTATCTTGCAATGGGGCTTGTTGCAATTGTGGGTGCAGGTTGGGCGATGTTTAAAAAGCCTGATTTAAGTTTATTGCCTCAACAGAAAAAATCCTTGGTATTTAAGAAAAAATATTGGCTGTTCTATCTTTTGACATTTCTTTCCGGCGGAAGAAGACAAATATTCACTATCTTTTCTCTCTTCCTACTTGTGGAAAAATTTGGTTATTCTGTTACTATGATTACGCTTCTTTTCTTGATAAACAATACGGTGAACTGGCTGTTAAATCCTCTTATCGGTAGACTTATCAATGCATATGGCGAGCAAAAACTCCTCACTTTTCAATTTTTACCGGCAATTGGAATATTTTTGGGTTATGCCTATATTGATAGCGGATTCATTGTCGCGGCACTGTATATATTCGATCAATTTACTTTCAGTTTTAATATTGCAGAAAAAACTTTCTTCCAAAAAATGGGAGATAAAGAAGACATTGCCCCAAGTATGGCTGTGTCGTTCACGATTAATCACATTGCCGCAGTTGTTGTGCCCGTAGTAGGTGGCGCACTTTGGCTTATCGACTATAAAATTCCTTTCATTATGGGCGCTGTACTTGCTTGTATTTCTTTGTTCTTTGTGCAGTATATCAATAAAGAGATTGAAAAAAATAGATAAAAAGATTAATTTTGACAAAAGAAAAGCCCTCTACACAAAACTGAATCGAGGGCTTATTAT
>CAYJPB010000163.1:0-4508 GCA_964371955.1 uncultured Desulfovibrionaceae bacterium
TAAAGAGCTTTGGTAAAAGCTGAAATGGCTTCTGACATGTCTTCACCTTCAAAGTTTTCATAAAGTTGCCCTAAATCAAGGCAGACATAACGATAATAAGTGGCTGAATTGTATTCTAAAGAACCCATGTGTCCAGCACCTGAACTAGTTTCATCGTCTTTGAAATCATCCACTGCTGTAAAGAAATCAATCTCATTACTGACCTTATGTGTAGAAATAGCATGAGCAAAACGACTTGCGGCTTCTACGTTCAATTCGGGTGCACTGGCTACCATACGCCCAAAAAGAGCAATGTCTAAGCCATCTATAACGGGATTGAAAACCTTTTTTGCTTCTGCATGAAATTTCTTATCTATCGCTTTTCCGTCGCCCTTTGCAATGTCATCGGCAACAAAGTCTTTTTCTTTGGCATATTCAGCCAGTTTTTCTACTTCGACATGAGAAATAAAATAGAGAGTATCTTTTGCAAGAGCCTTTGCCATAACCTCAGCACAAGCTTTTGCTTGTTCTTCATTTGCTCCTTTTTCAAGGCAGGCAGCAGTAAATAAGGTTTCAAGCTTTTTTGTGCGAACAGCAATTTTCACACCTAAATCATGCATGCTCAAGCGTACTTGTCTTTTCCAGCATTGCGAGCTTACTCTTGCTCTATTTACGCCTCCAACTACAACAGATTTTGGCGCACCCACATCGTCACGATTGAGGCAAGTTACGGGAAAAGATTGAAGAATATGATATTCGATACGTACACTTTTGAATGGATTGTCTGTTTTCATTATTATCTCCTAAAATTATAAAGGTTTGAGTTGTAAAAGTCCGCAACCAAATGCTTTACCTTTGCCTAAACCATTTGAAAAAGCTTGCAAAAAAGCTTCTTTATTTTCGATTTGTAATATTCCTTGGATTTTTGCCTTTCCAAGTGTTACTTTTTGATTGTTCTTTGTAAAAGTATCTACAAAAATATCTGTTACTTCAAGATTTTCTTTTGCTATGGTAAAGCCCCATGAACTACTTCTTGAACTAAACCATTGCGCAACCTCTTCGCGTGTACGCATAGGCACTATCTTTCGTGAAGCGCTTTCTCTTTTTATGGGGTTTATCACTACCTCAAAGCGATATTGAGGGTAATCAAAGAATTTTTCTGCTATCTTCTTTGTTTTCAATTGGCAATCATACGAAGCTATAGGCTCTTTTTGTGATAAGATGAGCATACGTTTTTCAAGCGCATTTCCTGCTATTTCAGTGAATAATATACCGCTTGATTCTTGCATATCTTCTCTTGTTTTTTCAAAACAATCATACACAATGCGGTGAAGAGAGTAGGTATCCGTAATTTTCAGTGCTTTACATTGTTCTCTGTTTAGCTTCATCAGTGAAAGATACATCAATCACCTTCCTTTGCATAAGTGTAAAAATCTTGTGCCCAGCGTAATTTTATTCTTTGCGTTTGCTCCTCATCATAGCCAAACCACTGTATTTCTTTGAGTAATTGAGCAAAAGATAGAGAATTATTCTCAGTTTTTGAAAGAATAAAATTAAGTGTAGGGCGGAGCACAAGGCAGAGTTCTTCTTGACTTGTACACGCAAGCACCCGTTGCAAGCGTAAAGCAACAGAACTTTCTTCGATATTGCTTGTGTCATCAAGGGTATACCTCAATGCTTTGCCAAGGTTTTGTGTTCCGTCTTTGCTTGCCTTGCTTCTGGCAAGTGCCGCACCTATGAGAGAAAAAGCTCGCATTTCATTCTCTTTGGTGATATCTACACCAAAGTTTAGAAGAATATCCCACGCTTGATAGGCTGTATCGGGATTATCTGCTTTACGAAGTTTTGCGGCATAGCCATTATCTTTTTGCATACGCTTGATAGCATAATCCACAAAGACTTCATAGCGATTTTGTTTTGTTTCTTCCATACTGACTCCTTCATAATCGTATTTGTTTTTTATGCTCTGCATACAAAAACCTCACTGCGTGAAAAACGTGGTTTTCACTTGTTCGCTAAAGTCTTTGTTCGCTTCGCTCTCTTATTTTTCAGATTTCAAATATTTTGAAAGATTTGGCTTTGATTGTACAAAGGCCTGTAGCTGTCTTGCTGTGTCGGCAGGACAAACCGACTGGAAAGCTTTTTGTATATATGAAGTAAATTCTTTTCGTAAAGAAAGAATATCACCACTATTTGAGCAAATATCTATAAGTTCTTGTGCTTTGCGTTCTGCCAAGTTCCAGAAAGTGAGTGTGGCTTTGTTTGCTAGCTCTTTTGCTTGATTTTTATCTAAATTCAATTTTGAGTAGTAGCCTGTCACCCTACCATAGAGCTTGCTTGAAATATCTTCTAAGGATTTCATTTCTGCTTCAAAGTGCCCATATGCGATACTTTCCATAAATTGCATAGGAATAACAATGCTTGAATCTACATAATCATTGCTACCTGCAACATACTGCTCACCTGCATTTGAAGAAACTGAAAGTCCGCCAGACCAAATACCTATAAGTTCAGGCTTGAGCTGTTTCAATCTTTGCAAAGGTGCTTCAAGTTGAAGACAGGTTATTGACTTTTTAGAAATATCAAGAAAGCTCAATAAAGATGATAAAGAACGCCAAGGTCGTTTTTCTGGATTCACCCAAAGCATTTTGGGTGTTTTTTCAGTAAAATTTCCAGCTACTGTGCAATCTGTAATTCCATCTAAGTAGTTCAAGTGCTTTATCCCCTCAGTATAATGTAGTGATTCATCAGCTAAAAGACAGAACCTTGATAAAGGAATCAATCTACCTTGAAAAGAGTTTTTTAGATTTTGGGCGATTTCACAATCCTCACCTTGCGGCATTTTTTCCCAAGGAGGTACGTCAAGTCCATGAATGAAATTTTTTTGGCTTTGAATATCTTGAAGAGTGAATAGGTTGTAGTATATGCTGTCTTGTACACTACTTCCTAAGTAAAAACTATGCAGCAAGCCCATAAAGGCAAGACCTGTAGCAGGTGGACTTGTAGATGATTTTCCTTTGTCATTCATTTTTCCTGTATAACCTTTTGTCAACACGAAGGAATTATCCGTTTTCTTTCCTCCTAAAGCAAATGACATAAGAGTCAATAAAAGAAGTGCTTTTTGACTGTCATCAAGCTCTTTTGCAATACTTATTTGAGAAAGTTGTGTAGTATTTCCATCGGCAATTTCAGGTTTTACAGCCCCATAAGGAACAGCCTTTGCCCCCACAACTTGCGGCATTTGCAAAAAAGGGTTTTCCCCATACAAGTAAAAAGATTCATGCCATTTTTCTAAATATTCAAGGCAAGCTTTCGCCAAACCCGCACTTCCAAGAGCTTTCCAGTCGTTATTGTCTTTTGGAGTATAGCTTGCGTGAGCAATTGCAAGTAAAAGCTTCATCAAGGAGATTTTTTCGACAGGATTTCCGCCAAGATTTGGCAAATCGGGTTCGCTGAATATGGTACGTAGGCTCACCTTACCTCTGTTTGCAATAGGAATCCAATCTTCATCAATTAGGTTGTAGCAGTTTTCAGGCATATATACTCCTTGTTTTTTATTTCATTTCTTTTATAAGCAAACCTATTTTTGATGTGTAAAATAGTTGATATTTTTCAATGTGTATATCGAGTGAACTATCCTCATTCACGAGTGCACAATCCGCAATCCCACCCGTAATATTTGCAAGCTTTTTGAAAACAGAATTCTTTTGATCGGGAAAAACATATGCAGGAACTTTCACAGTCGACTGCATAAGTTCAACACTTATTTTTCTACTTTCTTCCTTTGATAAATTTGGAGCTATTGCACACACTTCCCCACTGTAGGGAAGTGCGACAATTTCTTCTTTATTTTGATGACATTTTTTGAGTAAGAGAATTTCTTTTTGCTCATATTCACTTATGCGTGTTTTTGATTGCTCATCGGGCACTACGTCTGTACCTTGTGTAAGACTTCGTAAAGCTTGCATTTTAAGCTTTCCAATTTTTCTTTCCAATTCATTTTTTGCAAAGGCAAAAAGCCCTTCTTCTTCACGCTCGGCATATGTTTTTTCAAGCAATGGACGGATGGAGTTTGGCAACATTATTTCTTCAAGACCTTTCCACACATCATACGAACGCAAAAGAACATAAGGATCATAAACATTTTTGCTTTTACCAAAACATTCTACCCCATAGGTAGATAGTTCTTCTTCTTTAGGCATAAGAATATAAACTTCGCATTGCACATGAGGCAATCTCTGTGTTAGAGAATGGCGGTGGAGGCGTCCTAATCGTTGAACAAGCATATCACTTGGACAAAAGCGAGTAAAAAGAATATCTGCATCAATATCTATAGATTGTTCCAGAACTTGTGTTCCAATCAATATCCGTCCTTTTTTATAGCGAGTTTTGCTGTTTTTTCCATATAAATCAATCCATATATCTTCAATTTTACTTCTGTCAACTTGTGTAAAACGGCTATGCAGAAGCCCAATTTCTATATCCATTCCTTGCGACAGAGCGATTACTTTTTTGTAAAGATCTTGAGC
>CAYJPB010000164.1:0-4486 GCA_964371955.1 uncultured Desulfovibrionaceae bacterium
CATGGGTTTTGTGCGCTTGGACGAAAGAACCAAGAAGCTTCTTTATGGGCATATAGGCTTTGAAGACGTTGAAGTTGGATATGTTAGAGAAGATGGTGTATCTATTCTTCCATCGAACAGAGAACTTTACGTAATCTGTGCCATTATTCCTCAATCTCTTTGGATGGGGCAATACACCGACAGAATGAGCTGGGCTTCAAGTAACACAGCCGCCTATTCTCGTGCAAATATTTATTCTAACCGTATAAAAGTTTTCCTTCGTGGGCTTGGCTATCATCACTACGGAGGGGGCGTGCAATCTGTTGGGCGCTCCGTACCATTCGGTATGATGGCAGGGCTTGGCGAAGGCTCACGTGCAGGCATTCTTTGTAGTCCGCAATGGGGAACAAACTTCCGTACTGTTATGCTTCACATCACTGATTTACCTCTTGCGGTTACTCGTCCAATCGATGCAGGCATTCACGAATTCTGCCGTCATTGTATGAAATGTGCGGACATGTGCCCATCTGGCGCAATTCCTAAAGATAAAGACCCATTCTGGGGCGGAGACGCTTCTTGGCAAGCAAAAGGTTACAAAGGTTGGTATCAAGACGCGAAGAAATGCTATTCTTATATGCTTGGCGGAGAACCCGATTGTAGCCGTTGTCAAACCGTGTGCCCATTCACGAAATACGACGAAGCTGTGATGCACGATTTAGTACGTATGTCTATCGCAAGAGCTCCGATACTCAATACTGTTATCCGTGATATGGATGACATTTTCGGTTATGGCGCAGAGCCAGATCCTAACAAGACTCCATGGGATGTTGATCCAATGGATATCCCATTATTCGGTCTTGATAAATCACGTTCATAAAAAAGGAGTAATACTATGCGTTTAGTAAGTTGGGTATGGTTTTGGTATGTTGTTGTCGGCTTTATTATGGGTGGCGGACTCACCTGTCTGCTCTTTCAGCTCAAAAGCCGTTCTGTAAAGTTAAAATGGTTTGAATGGATTGGTGTAATCATCATTCTGCTTATGTTTATGTTCATGGCGCAAACATTCATCGCCTCTTATCAAGAAATGGTTCCTCGTGCGGCATGGCTCACTGTTGTGTTTATGGGAATCCCTATGATTGTTATCGGCGTGCTCACTGCGCGTTCGGTTCTAAAAAGGGTTGAATAGTTAGCGAAAGATTTGGGGAAGGGAAAGCCTTTTTGAAAACAATAAGGTTTTCCCGGTAGGCAGCCCCACCCTCCATCTTCCTAACTTTTTAATATGGTCGCAAACCTTATAGGTTACATACATACTCCACAGTTGCGACGGGAAATGCTCCGCCTTTTATAAACGGAGTATTTCCACATTAACTAAATAAAGCAAAATTATGACAGAAATTACCACAAAAAAACAATCAGAGAACAAAGCGAAAATGAAAAAATCTATGGATGTAGAGTTTTGGCTTGCACTTCTTGCCATTGCCTGCATTATAGTTGCGGCATTTATTGGTTATAATCAAAGTTCGGGATCGATTGAACCTGCGCTTAGGCAAGCTGTGCCCGATGCGGTTCGCTTTGAAAAGCTTGACGATATTACCTATGCTTCCTATTCATCTGAAGAGGAAGAATCTTTTCTGAATTATATTTCTTTAGGCGAAGCAAATGGATACGGCGGACCTATGACTTTGGCTGTTGCCACAAATTTAGAGGGTGAAATTACGGGTATAGGCGTTGTGGAACATCGTGAAACCCCAAGCTGGTTCAAAAAAGTCAGCGATCACGATTTTCTTTCTACTTTACTCGGGAAAAGTTATGACGATGCTTTTGTTATCGGTGAAGATGTTGATGCTGTGGGCGGTGCAACGCTTACCTCAAGAGGTATGGCAAATGCGGCACTTGAAGCAAGCAGAAATATTGCTTCAACACAATTAGATTTTTCTGTTCCGCCTCCTGTCGTACCAAAAATTCAATTCGGCGTGCCGGAAATTGTTCTCTTGGCACTGTATGCTATTGCTTTTATAGGACATAGACGAGAGTTCAAATATACAAAGCAAGCCCGTTGGCTCACAATGCTCACAGGTATGGTTGTGCTTGGATTTTTATATACAAACCCACTCACAATATCGTATATCAATCAATTACTGCTTGGTTTTTGGCCAGATTGGCATACGCATTTATATTTTTATTTATTGATCGGCGGAATTTTCTTGGTGTTGATAATCGACAATAAAAATCCCTATTGCTTGTGGTTTTGCCCCTTTGGAGCGGCGCAGGAATGTATGGGAAAAGTGGGTAATGCCAAACAAGCAAAGGCGAATAAAGCAAGTCCATATCTGAAATGGGCGCAGAGGGCATTGGCGTTCACAGCAATTATTGTGGCTTTGCTTTACAGAAATCCGGGAATATCTTCCTATGAAGTATTTGGAACTTTCTTTGATTTAAGCGGAAGTATTCTTTCTTTTATGATATTGGGTTTGGTGCTTGTGGCGGCAATATTTATACGTCGTCCTTGGTGTAATTATCTTTGCCCTATTCCGCCGATTGAAGGCTTTATAAAAATGTTTAGAAGAAAGGTGAAAAGCATATGGACGAAAGCATAAAAATTGATGAAAGCGTAAAACAAAAAAAGAAAAAGAAAGGTGAAAGCAAAATCATTCCTCTTGTCGCTTCAGTTTTTGCGGTTATTGGGCTTTGCCTCTGCTTTGTGGAAATAGGAAGCAACCTCCGTGCAGAATTGAACAGAAGGGCTGAACAAGCTGCAACAATTACAGACGAATAAAACTCATTTCCTATCGTATAAATGCTAAACCGTGTATTCGAGGTGAATGTTGAGTTTTTTCATTTTCTTGCGCAAAGTGCTTGGGTTTACTTGTAAAATCTCAGCCGCTCCATTTTTTCCGCTGATTTTGTAATTACAGCTTTTCAGAACTTTCTTGATATGTTCGGCGATAACATCGTCAAGTGCAAGAAGTTCTTTTTCAGGTTTCTGCGGAAGCGATTCATGGTTAATATTCTTATAAAGCCCTGTGTCATACAGTGCAGTAACGACTTCATCTTGAATCATTTTTTTTATGAAACTTTGGTTTCCGTTTGCTATCAAAGAGCTTTCTGAAAGGTAGGGCAAATAATGTGCTAGATGAATTTTTCCTTTAGGGCTTAGGGTAAGAGCGCGTTCAATGAGGTTTTTCAGTTCTCGCACATTACCCGGCCAATAGTATTCACGCAGATATTTTAAAGAGTCCGAATCAATTTCAAGTTCATCTGTTATATTGAGCTTTTCACTGATATCTTTTAGAAAATGCTTGACAAGAAGGGGCAAATCTTCAAGGCGTTTTCGTAGTGGGGGCAAATCAATCACAAAAACGTTGAGGCGATGGTATAAATCTTTTCTGAAAGTACCTTCGTAAATCATATCTTCGAGCGAACGATTTGTTGCGGCTATAATACGCACATCAACCTTAATGGGTGTATTTCCGCCCACGCGGTAAATAACATTATCTTCAAGCACACGTAAGAGGCGCACTTGTGAGTGAATTGCCAATTCGCCAATTTCGTCAAGAAAGAGCGTGCCACCTTTTGCCAATTCAAACTTTCCCATTCTGTCTGTCATTGCACCGGTAAAAGAACCTTTTTGGTGTCCGAACAGTTCACTTTCGATAAGGCTTTCGGG
This sequence comes from uncultured Desulfovibrionaceae bacterium, assembly GCA_964371955.1. Taxonomy (GTDB): domain Bacteria; phylum Desulfobacterota; class Desulfovibrionia; order Desulfovibrionales; family Desulfovibrionaceae; genus CAYJAZ01. The sequence goes on from CAYJPB010000164.1 coordinate 3,647, forward strand.
GATTGCACCGCAGTTTACTTTCAGATAGGGGGTGTTTTTTTGCTTTGATAAGCGTTGCACCTCATCGGCAATAAGTTCTTTGCCTGTTCCTGTTTCACCAATGATGAGCACAGGTGCATTACTTGTTGCAACTTGATGAATCAAATCGACAACATTTTTCAAACCGCTTTCTTTGCCTATGATAGATGTTTTTTTTGCTGTAAGGACACTGTTTTCAGTGGTATTGTCTTGTGCTTTATCAAGTTGGATTTTAAGTTTTTGAATTTTTTGTTGTTGGAGCAAATTATTCATTGTCATGCCAAGTGAAGGGCGCATGGCTTCAATCAAGTTGACGTGATACAGATTAAAGCAGTTCGGTGCTTTTCCTATCAAACATAAATGTCCAACAACTTCTTCGCCAGATTTTAGTATGGTAGCAAGGTTCGTTCTGTCATCTTGGGGAATATAAGCTGAAAGAGATCGGTTGAAATTATATGCCAAGTTTTTTTCATCCCAACTATTTCCAAAACGTGTATCATACAAAAGCTCGTGACTTTCAAGAAATTCAATTTCATGCGGACTTGCGGGAAGTATTGTGTCTAACTCGTGAAAACCGTCTTCTGTAAGAAGGAAGTCAAAATGAATTGAATCGAGTTCGGGTAAGTAACGGTGAAGCGATATGCCGACAATTGGAAAATACTTTGAAAGAAAGATGTATGTCGCATGTAAAGCTTTTGGTAGCTCGGGTGAACTGTTAATATTGAGCACGAGTTTGTGTAAAAAGTCATAAATATCTAGCGTTTCTGCTATATTGTCTCGCTTCATTCGTCTCTCCTTTCATTTAGATATTTTTTGCTTCTT
>CAYJPB010000165.1:0-4349 GCA_964371955.1 uncultured Desulfovibrionaceae bacterium
GAAAATATAAATTCCACAGATTTTGAAACATATCTTGAAGAAAATCCTTTTGAACTTGGCGACTTAGAAGACGATGAATGGGTAGAAGTGTTGGTAGTCGATGTTGAAAGAGCAGGAGCTACTGTGCGCTTAGGGCCTGATTATCATGGCTTTATCAGTGTCAGCACAATGGGTTGGGCTCGCACGCCAAATGTTTATGTGACAGGTTATGAAGATTCTACGGCTATTCAAGATGCCACAAGTGTTCTCAATATCGGTGATGTGGTGTATGCTCGATTCAATCCGACTGATGACGCTCGTGAAGAAGTGAGAGAAAGAGAACTTGCCGCTATTGCCGCCGCACAAGCTGAAATAACCGAAGAAAATATTGAGATTGACAGCGTTGAAGCAGAGGAAGTTGAAGAACCGACTATCCCCGAAGAAGCATTGGATAATTTACTGCTTGGTGAGTATACCACGGAAATGATAATCCCCCTTGCCTTAGAACAAAAACCCACAGTACAAGGCGCAATTGTTTCGATTGAACCGCAAACCTCAGACGTTGTTGCTATGGTTGGTGGGTATGAATTTGGTTTAGATTCAAGTCACTTTAATAGAGCGACTCAAGCACTAAGACAGCCGGGATCTTCCTTTAAGCCAATTGTTTATTCTGCCGCTTTAGATTATGGTTTCACCCTTGGCTCTCAAATTTTAGATGCACCTATCGTTGTTATCGATCCTTGGACACAAGAAGTGTGGCGCCCCTCTAACTTTGACGGAACCTTTGACGGGCAAATGTCATTGCAAACAGCATTGGCTCGCTCTCGAAACTTATGCACAGTGCGTGTTGCACAACAAATAGGTATGGAAGCGGTTTTGGACAGAGCCAGAATATTGGGGCTTGAAGGAAATATGGAATTGACAATTGCCGCAAGTTTGGGCGCAGTAGACGTAACGCCCATCAGCATGGCACAAGCATATACAGCTTTTGCAAACCTTGGGCAAGCAAGTAACCCACGCTTCATTCAGACAATTTACGGGCCGTGGGGTAATGTGATTTATGAAAATACCGAAACGCATTATCAGGCAATTTCTCCGCAAAATGCATACCTTATGAGTGCAATGCTCGAGCAGGTAGTTATTCGCGGAACAGCGTCGGCAGTTCGTGATTTAGACCGTCCTCAAGGCGGAAAGACCGGTACAACAAACCAAGAAATTGATGCGTGGTTTATTGGTGTGACACCAAATCTTGTCACGGCAACCTACACCGGTTATGATTTGCCCGCTCCTATGGGGCGCGGCGAAACAGGATCTCGCGCGGCTTTGCCTACCTATGAGGCATATTCACGCTTAGCTTTTGAGCATTATCCGCCTGACGAATTTGAAATTCCCGAAGGTGTTGAATTCTTCTCTGTTGAGGGGTACACAGTACCGTTTTATGAGGGAACTTCGCCAAGTTCTTCTGTAAATGTTCTTACAGGCAGTACAAATGTTCCAAGCTCAGTTGAGGGCGAAGACTTACTCCGACAGCTTTTCTAGTTTATATTTAATATTATGAAATAATAGGAGATTATTATGGCTATACAAATAATTGTTGCCGGTGCCGGTGGCAGAATGGGTTCAACAATAACTTCTTTGGTTCTTTCAAACCCAGATTTAAAGCTTGTGGCGGCGATTGACAAAGAGGAAAACCACGCAAGACTTACTTCTTTGCCGTGCCCTGTGTATGCCGACTATGTAAAAGCAATCAGTGATTTTTCAAATGTTGAAGCCGTGCTCATAGATTTTACTTCTCCTGAAAACACAATGAATATAGCAAAAGAAGCGCATGCGCATAAAGTCGCTCATATTATAGGCACGACGGGTTTGAACGAAACACAAAAAAATGAGCTTGCCAATTACGCCAAAGAAAATAAAGTTTTTCTTTCGCCAAATATGAGTATAGGCATAAATGTATTATTAAATATTTTACCAAAACTTACAGCAATGCTTGGTGAAAATTACGATGTAGAAATGGTGGAACTGCACCATAATAAGAAGAAAGATTCCCCAAGCGGAACAGCATTGCGCCTTGCCGAATGTCTTGCCGAAGCAAAGAATTGGAAGCTTGACGATGTTGCAAACTATCATAGAGAAGGTATTATTGGCGAAAGGCCGAAAGAAGAAATAGGCGTGCAAACCATACGAGGTGGCGATGTTGTGGGCGTTCATACCATGTACTTTATGGGGCCGGGCGAGCGCATTGAAGTCACTCATCAAGCACATTCCAGAGAAAATTTTGCACAAGGCGCACTTCGAGCCGCACAATGGATAGCCACTCAGCAAGCGGGCAAGGTATACGATATGTCTGATGTTTTGGGTATTTAAAACGCTTTTTATAAAAAACTTGACATGTAAGTCGATAGAGTATACAAAGTGCAAATGAATCGGGCGGCGATTACGTCGTGAACCCCGCCAGATCCGAAAGGAAGCAACGGTAGCGATTGTGTCGGGTGTCCGATTCTCAGAAAGTGCAAAGAAATTTGCACTTTTTTCTTATTTAATAGATACTATTTTATATTGCTTTGTGGGAGTATTGTATACTATGAATCATTTTTTTAATGCTTTGTCGGTGGATGAAATTATCCAGATACTTCAAAAAGGTAAAATACGTTTTGACAGCAAAAGATCTTCTGTAAAATACGAAGAACTTGTGCATATACTTGAAGCAGAGAACAGGGTTTTGTGTCGATCGATTCGTGCAAGAGAGGATGTGCCACTTGGAAACCGTGCAACAATGGACGGTTATGCCTTACATGCAAGTGATACATTTGGTGCGAGTGATTCAAACCCTATCCTTCTAAAAAATGTGATGAATTTTAATATCGATGACATTCCCGAGGGCTACTTAAATGAAAATGAATGTGCCGGAGTAGTGACGGGTGGGATAATTCCTCAAGGGGCAGATTCTGTAATAATGGCAGAATATTGTGAAGATTTAGGAAATGATACGATTGAAATTCGCAAATCGCTTGCTCCTACAACAAATATAATGTTGCAAGGTGAAGATGTTCAGGCGAATACAGTTGCGCTTGAGAGCGGAACATTTTTAAAGGCTCAAGAAATAGGAATGATAGCAGCACTTGGAGTGCAGTATGTACCTGTTTTTGCACCAATTCAAGTAGGTGTTCTATCGACGGGAGATGAGGTCATGCCGATAGATGCGGATATTCGCAAAGGACAAGTACGAGATGTTAACTCCTATGCAATTGCTGCATTGGTGAAAAAAGTGCATGCAAAACCAAATCTCTATGGAATTGTACGAGATAATGTAGCGGACTTGTCAGAAAAACTTAGGGAAATGCTTAAAGCAGAGCACGAAGTTGTGCTTTTATCGGGCGGAAGCTCGGTAGGTACACGCGATTTTACAATCAAAGCCTTGCAAGAAATAGAGGGATGCGAGATACTCTGTCATGGAATTGCCATGAGTCCGGGAAAACCAGTAATATTTGCGCTCTATAAAGATACGCTGATTTGTGGGTTGCCGGGCCAAATAATATCGGCACAGATTGTTATGCATCGCTTAATTCTTCCATATATTGAATATTTATCGCACAATTCAAATGCCTTTGACGTTACATCATGGAACAGTTGTCAAGCATTACTTGATAGAAATATTGCATCAAAGCATGGCAGAGAAGATTATGTGCGTGTGGAGCTTTATAAAGAAAATGAAATACTTATGGCAAAGCCGATTCTTGGGCATTCAGGTCTGATGAAAACGCTGCTCAAAAGTGACGGTATGATAAAAATTGATGCGAAGAGAGAAGGAATTGATGCAGGTTCAAAAGTACAAGTATTTTTATTTGACTAAGAGATGGTAATGCAGTACTTAAAATTACAACTATCGGTTATGCAATGTCTGTTATGCTGTGTAAATCGGTAGAAAAGGAGTGTTGATATGGCTCGTGAAGTAAATTTGCGTAAAGGCGACTTGGCTAAACCAGGCCTTGTTGGATTTAGTTGGACAATGTTATTCTTCGGCTTTTTTGTGCCTTTGTTACGAGGCGACTTTAAATGGACACTTATATTGTTGGTTTTATGTGTGCTTTCATTTGGTCTGGCAAACTTTGTGTTTTGTTTTTTCTATAATAAAATATATACAACAAATCTTTTAGAGAATGGCTATGTTCCTGCAGATGATTATTCGCGTGAAGTACTTGTTCGTGCAGGATTGATTGTGCCGTCACAGCAAAAAAGAGATATGTATTCACCGGAAATCGGTGTAGGCAAGTAGAGTAGGTAGGATACATCCGAAATTGACTCTTGTAATATGTTGAATTTACTTAACAAAAAAAAGATTAAAAAAGTTCTTGACAATTGAGTTCAAA
>CAYJPB010000166.1:0-4341 GCA_964371955.1 uncultured Desulfovibrionaceae bacterium
TCTCATGCAAAAAAACAAGCCGGCTATGCGGCTCTAGCAGCGCATTATGGATTTGTAACCCTCCCCAAGTTAGTCCATAACTAAAGTTGAGCCTGCTATAGCCCCTTATCGTATTCAAAAAGCAATCACTTACGACAGGTAAAAGTCTGACCTATTCTTCAATTTTGCACTTCACCTATAGTATAAAGGGGCTATGCTCAAATGAAGTCTCTAGAGTATTTGCAAGGGCTTATCTTTTATTGCAAATGCTCTAGTTTTTTATCGCATGTAAAAATGAATCATTGGTTGCTACTTGATATTATTTCTCGATGCAAGTAGGCTTAGTTACCTTATTCTATTTAAAAAAATATTCTTTTATAACAAATGATTACAAATTTATTCAATCCGTGAAAACTGTTAGGGTTTGCAAAGGGGCTTAGCTCCTTTGCCCACGCCGGAAGCGAATATAATTCATGTCAACGTCATATTAAAAAATAGAAATTAGAATGGTGTGTAGAGGTTTTTAGTTTAATATAAAAATGTTTGACTATTATAAAATTATTTACTATAATGAACTTTCAAAAAATATAGTTCATAGGAGTAAAATATGAATAAAGAGTTACAAGAAAAGGCAATGAAGATTATTGAAGAGGGAAATGTTTCCTATCTTTCTAAGATGGCAAGAGATTGTGAAAGCACAGAGTTTGATGTGGCGAATGTGCTTCCATACGAGATTTGTGCCCTTTCTTCAGGCGAAAATTTTGATAGCATTTGGGCTGAAATAACAACATGGGAATCATGCCTTTTTGTACAAAGGAACTTAGGTTCAGTGCTTGAATTGTCAGGCAAGCTGCCGGAAGGTAAGCATGGAAGAGGTTTTTTCAACCTTGCGCACGGTCCGGAATACTGTGTGAGCGGTCACTTGAAAGTTGATGATATCACGAACATCGCATTTGTTTCTTTCCCCGAAACAAAAATGCCTTCCATTGCTTTCTTTAATGAAAATAATGAAACAAAGTTCACAATTTATACCGGCTTTACCATGGTTGATGATAAAGTCACCATGCTTGAATCTGCAAAAGAGTCTTTCCTTAAAATAAAAGAACAATTTGCAAAAAAAGATTAATAAAATTCATTGAATAAATAAAAATTGTAAGAATTTATTGACACAAAAATAGAGCAAATTACAAAAAATGTGAAGCTTGTTCTACTTTTTGTGTCAAAGAGAAGATGAATAATAATTAAAAGCAGTATTGAGGAAAGCATGTTTGAATCAGCATTAAATTATGATAATGAAAATCTTTTAGATAAGCTTAAAAGATTAAGTGCCGTACACACGATAAAAGATATAAAGAATATTACACATACGCAATTTCCCGGAAAACACTGTCCTCTTACGGGAGCTTTGCTTGTGTCTCGCGGTATCAAGGATAGTCTTGCGCTTATCGTTGGAACCGATGAATGTGTATACTATTCAAAAAGTATGACAATAGGATTTACAGGCTATGGTGGTTTGCATGGCAGATGCGTTTCCGTTCGCCTTGATACAAACGATGTAACTTTCGGAAGCGTAGAAAAAATTGAAGCCGCTTTTGATGAATTACTTGAAGAATATAAACCAAGTTGTGTTTTCCTTATATCAACCTGTCTTATCGAAATAATCGGTGACGACTTTGATGCTTTGGCAGATCAGCTCACAAAGAAATATAAGCTTCCTGTACTGCCTGTACATACGGAACATTTTAAATGTATCGATCATATGCCGGGAATTGAAAGAGCGCTTGCTTCTTGTGTGTATCTTATGAAAAAGCAAGAACAAACAAATTCAGTCAACATTCTCGGACAAAGGCATGGAGAGTTTGATACAACCGAACTTTCTCGAGTTCTTAAAGAAGCCGATATTGAAATAAATATGCAATTACCCAAAGAATGTACAATTGACATTGTAAATGTCGCTCCAAAAGCAAAAATGAACATTGTGGTTAATGATACTGCCCATGTGCTTGCACAGAGAATGGAAGAAGAATTTGGAATTCCATATGTTATCTTTTATAAATCTGCTTCAGCGGACACAAATTATAATGCGTATCAACAAATTTTCAAGACATTCAACATGTCTTTTCCACAAGCCATTGAAGAGCAATATAAAGAGCTTAAACAAAGATTTGAAGCAATGAAAAATGTATTAAAAGGGCTCACCTATATATACGGCAGTGCGCCATTTGCTCCTTTTGAACATAATCGTCTATTGTGTGAGCTTGGACTGGTGCCTTTGCTTTTACAGCTTTCAGATGTTGACGAATATGACGAAGCAGATATTCAGGCGATTTTAGAAAAGCATGATCCTTTAGTGGCGCGTATTCCAAATACGCCTGCCATGATGAGGGTGTATAAAATTCTCAATCCGGATTTTGGTATCGGAGTGGGTAATCCCGCAATGGCAAAAGAATTGAATGTTGTGCCCGTGCGCCATGAAAATTCCTATGATATGTTAGGGCTTGAAATGGCAGAACTTTTCTTGGAGAGTATTGAAAAAGCACAAAATGTTTACAAACAATTCAAGGAGGGAAAATAATGAGCCTTTGTAGATACTTACCTGTGCCTTCTGACAGAATGTCGATTTTGTGGAGTTTATTGTCGGTAGAAGATGCTGTTGTTTTGGAATACGGTCCTTCAGGCACAACGCGTTACAGTATGATCTTGTATGGAAAGCTTGGCATAGAGCAGGGTGGAAGAATGTACTGCACAGATTTGAATGAAGATGATATTGTGATGGGCGAAGTTGCTCACCTTGAAGACGCTATCATTGAAATTGACAGATGTTCTGATGCAAAAGTTATTTTTGTTGTGGCATCATCGCTTATAGCTGTTATTGGCACGGATATAAAGGGCGTATGCTTAGAAATTCAAGATAAGGTAAAAGCTAGGCTCGTCGCTTTCGATCAAGGCGGTTTGAAGGGTGATTATACAGTCGGGCTTATGGAAACATATAAACTTCTTTGTAAAGAATTTCCGAAGAAAAATGTTGAAAAACAAGCAAAAACATATAATATTATCGGTTTATCAATGGGGCAATACCACGCAAAAAGCGATTTATGGGAAGTTGGACAACTTATGCAAGAAGCATTTGGCTATACGTGCAATGCGACACTTTGCTGTGAAGTAACCACCGTTGACTTGGAAAATTTGCCTGCCGCAGAAGTTAATATCGTGCTGCGTGAAGAAGCTGTTCCTGCTGCAAAAATGTTAGAAAAAAAGCATGAAATGCCATATGTTAAAGGGTCGCCGTACGGCTATCAAGGCACATTGGATTGGCTTGAAGAAGTAAGTAAAGCCATTAATGTTGAAATTAACCCGAAAATGAAAGCAAGAATCCAAAAGAAAGCAAAAGATCTTGAAGAACGCATGGAATTTATTCTTTTTATGCGTACAGAAGTTCCTACAGCTGTCATTATGGGGGATTACGACAGAATTTTGGGAATATCTACTTTCCTAAAAGGTATGGGTTTTACTATAGAACACGCAATTTGCGATCACTCACTCTCCTTGTTTAATTGTGAAAAAATTGAAGAAATCAAAGTGCTTGAAAGAGAAAAAGACAGGCTTGACATACTCAAGGCATGTGAAAGGCGCCTTATAATAGCTGATGAAATTTCTTTGGATATTGCCAATGAAACAAATACAAAAATTTTAGTTTCTGCTCCTTTTTTTAAAAGCCCTATAGCAAGCCACTTTCCTATTGTTGGCGAAAAAGGAACAGATGCGCTTCTTGAAGTAATTTATGAATATATTCGCTTATTGCGCGGTCCGACGGGAGTGCATTAGCATAATAATTTCTACTGTTTATTTAAAAAATTTTTAATGGTTTATATATAATGAATCCCTCTTCTATTATATGACAAAAGAGGGATTATCTGTAGTGCCTGAGATAAAAAATCGCTCCGATAAATGAAATACAGCTTTTAGAGCAAATTTAATAAATAATAAGACTTTTTATATTGTGTTTGCTTTAGAATCGCCAGACAGCGTTCAACTGCCCTCTATGGTATTGCTGTCTGCGCCCGTACACGCCGTTATAGACAAACCCGAGCGTGAAATTATTCATCTGCATTTCAAGCCCTGCATTGAGAAGAAGCGAGGTTGAGTCTGAACTTGTCACAGCAGGGAAGTTTTCGCCTGCAAATTCAAGCACGCTCTCAAAATCAGCGCCCGTCAAGCTTTGGCGGACACCTACACCGATATTCGGCACAAAACTATACCCGTTGCCGAAACTGAAATTGCCGTAATAACTGAGCATAAAACTTGCGTCAAGCGCATGATGTGTGCTCTGCCGTATCAGCATATCCAAGCCCGAAGTAATGG
>CAYJPB010000167.1:0-4198 GCA_964371955.1 uncultured Desulfovibrionaceae bacterium
CAAGTTTTTCCCTCCCACAAGCCCCCACCCTTTCCTTCTAAAAACTTTTTATTACACCGCATTTCATCTTACGAATAAACGAAATTTGTGGTGGCGGTGGGAAAATTGCATTATAACACAAAAACCGTTCAGAACAAACAATATGAGAATTAGACTGACGTGTAGACAGCACAACTTACTCTGATTTACTGTTTACTCTAATAAAATTATTATATGAAGAAAATTGCTGGTAAGGTATGTATATTTTTCTGTTAAATTATTTTTGAAAGTATTACAAAAATACAAAGCGATTTTAGTGTTTTTATGTAATAATATCAAAATATAACCGTTAAAAGCTACTTGATTGCAAAGCGCTTTTCACTATTGACATGATACAATAAATCCTATAATATGGCTTTCAATTACTTTATATGCAGATTTCCATTGCTTTAGTCCGTAGAAGTGGGTGGAAATTAAGGAATAAAGTGATAATATAATTTAGGAGAAAAAAATGTCTTCGACTGCAATAGATAGTCAAGCCTTAGGTACAATGTTTAGCACCGTTGAGATGAAAGAAGTTTTCAGCGATAGAAACCTTGTCCAAAAGTGGCTCGATACGGAGGCCGCTCTTGCCAAAGCTCAAGGAGAATTGGGAATAATTCCTCTTGATGTGGCAAATGAAATCAATAAAAAAGCCGATGCAAAATTAATAAATTTTGCAAATGTCGGTGAAAATTATAAAAATTCTATAACTATTGTTCCTCTTTTGACAGAATTCAAAAAAGTGTTGGAAAACAATGCAGGTGAATTTGTTCACTGGGGCGCAACAAGTCAAGATATTGTTGATACCGGATTAATTTTAAGAATCCGCGAAGCGCATGCGGTTATTTTACGACAAGTGAAAGACTGCATTGTTGCGGCAAAACATTTAGCAAAAGAACACCGCGATCTTGTGATGTGTGGCAGAACACATGTTCAGCACGCCTTACCCATAACTTTCGGTATGAAGGCGGCAACGTGGGTGTATGAGCTTGAAAACCATGTGGATAGATTGAATGAATGTGCCCCGCGCCTTTTTATAGGTGAACTCTTTGGAGCGGCGGGAACGCTTGCCTCTATGGGGGAAAAGGCTCTTGATATCCAAAAAAGAACTATGGAAATTTTGGGGCTGAATGTACCGCCGGTGCATTGGCATTCATCTCGTGATCATATTGCTGAATTTATCAATCTTTTAGCATTGATAGCAGGAACAATCACCCGTATCACACACGAAGTTTTAACTTTGCAGCGCACAGAAATAGGCGAATTGGAAGAACCTTTCTATATGGGAAAGGTGGGTTCGTCTACAATGCCGCATAAGCGCAATCCGCAAGTGTGTGAAAATGTTATTGCCCTTTGCCGTTTAGTGCGTGCGCAAGCGCCTTTGGCTGTTGAGTGCATGAATGTTGAGCATGAACGTGATTGGAGTTGTGAAATTGCTGAGTGGGACTTTGTGCCTGCCGCGTGTATCCACCTCGATGCCGCACTGGAAAAAACCTTGGATATTTTGAAAAATCTCATTGTCTATCCTGAAAAAATGCAAAAAAATCTCAACCTTTTGCATGGCATTATGCTTTCAGAATCTATCATGATAAAGCTTGCGGCAAAACTTGGCAGACTCACTTCGCACGATGTTGTGTATAAAACAAGTATGTACGCCTTTGAAAATACTATTTCAATGTACAACGCTTTGTGCGAAAATGAAGAAGTGATGGCGCATTTCAGCCATGACGAAATAAAAGCCATGCTCGAGCCGAAATCGTATATCGGAAAAGCAGGGGAGTTTGTAGACAGAACATTGTCTCGTAAACAATAAATAATACGTCATTATGACGTATATACATATTTTATTCATAACCATTGTGGTATGAATAAATGGAACACATTCTATTTTGGAGGAAACTTATGAAGGTTTATTTTTTTGAATCAGGTATTTTGAAATCACAGAAACACTTTTTCGTAAACACAGCACCACACGGAACAGACTTTGTAGTGCCTGTACCTTTCTTTTTAATCGATCACCCAAAAGGTAAAGTTCTTTTTGATACAGGTAATGCACTTGAAGTTGCGCAAAATCCTCTCGAGCATTGGGGCAATGCAATGGTTTCTGCGTATGGGCCTGAAATGAGAGAAGACCAATGGTCAGTAAACCAGCTTAAAGCAATCGGTGTACAACCTGAAGATATTAAATTTGTCATTCTTTCTCACTTGCACTTAGACCACGCAGGCGGCGTAGGGCAATTCCCTAATGCTACCTACATTGTGCAAAAGCAAGAACTTGAATATGCTTATACCCCTGATTCATTTATGAAAGCCGCCTATATCCGTAAAGATTTCGATCGTGATGTAAACTGGCTTACACTTAATGGCTTTGCAGATGATGGTTACGATTTGTTCGGCGACGGCACTATCAAAATCTACTTCACCCCCGGACATACACCCGGTCATCAATCTGTAATGGTTGACTTGCCAAAAGAAGGTAAAATGTTCTTCACCTCTGATTCTTGCTATACATCAGAAAACTTGGAAGGTATATCTTCAGGTCTTGCTTGTAGTTTCAGCGATGCGGAAAAATCAATAAAACGTATCTGGAAATTGCGTGATGCAGACGGTGCACATGTTGTAGTTGGCCACGACCCCGAAGCTTGGAAAGGCTATAAAAAAGCCCCAGCTTTCTACGAATAAAAATCAATAAATTATTGTAAGCTATTTAGTTATTTGTAATTAAATAGCTTACTTTTTACCCACAGGAGAATAGTATAATGGCTATAGATATTTTTCGCTGTACACCAAAAATTGTTTTTGGACCAGGCAGCATTAAAACAATTGCACAAGAATTACAAGAAATTGCATGCGATAATCTGTTTATCGTAACCGACCCCGGCATTGTGAAAGCAGGCTTGGTGGAAATTCTTGAAAATGTTTTGAAAGAAAACAATGTTAAATTTTCTCGCTTCGATCAAGTTGAAGCCGATCCACGCTACGAATTAGTTGAAGAAGTAACACAACTTTATATCGACTCAAAAGCAAGTGCAGTTATCGGCATCGGTGGCGGTTCTGCGCAAGATATTGCAAAAGGTGTTTCAGTTCGTGTGAATAACGACGGTCCTTTCAGAAAATATGTCGGCACAAATCTTATTCCAAACAAGGGTGTTCCACTTATTTTAATCCCGACTACAGCTGGAACAGGCAGTGAATCTACCACAGTTGCGATTTATTCCGACAATCAAGAAAAATTAAAAGTCGGTGTGGCGAGCCCTTACCTTCTTCCTTCTGTCGCTCTGTTAGATCCTGAACTCACACTCGGTGTTCCGCCGGCAATCACTGCCGCAACAGGTATGGATGCGCTTATTCACGCTGTTGAAGCCTATACTTCTGTAAACGCTACACCAATGTCAGACATGTTGGCAATTGAAGCTATACGCATTATTGTTGATAATATCCGCACAGCCTACGCTAACGGAAGCAACTTAGAAGCAAGAACAAAAATGCTCCGCGGCAGCTTGCTTGCAGGCATGGCTTTCTCAGTTGCGGGTGTAACTGCTGTACACGCTTTTGCGTATCCTATTGGGGCTGAATTCCACATTCCCCACGGTGTGGCAAACACAATTATGTTTATTCCTGTAATGGAGTTCAACTATTTAGGAAACCTCGATAGATTTGCGCAACTTGCTGACTTCATGGGTCTTTCTACATGCGGCAAAGACAAGCGCACACGTGCTTTAGACGCACTTGAAGCTATACGCACACTTGCTTTAGACCTTAATGTTCCTCAACAATTGAGCGATTACGGCGTGAAGAAAGAAGACGTTCCTGCTCTTTCAGAAGCTGTGCTCTTAGTGACAAGACTTTTGAACAACAACCCAAGAAAAGTAACCTATAAAGATGCTGAGGCTATCTATACAAAAGCTTTATAAGTTTTACTGATACTACAATATTCTATGGCAAGGCTATAAAAATGGTCTTGCCATTATTTTACATATTGCCTCAAAACAGAGGCGTACACACTAAAAATGTGTACGCCTTTGTTTGAAAGTAGAATGAGAGCGTTTTTCAAATATTTTGAGAAATTGCTTTCAATCACGCCATTCTAATTTGAAAAAACATTCAACAATAACAGCGAAGTATGAGCTTTGTTTATTCATAAAAACGAATAAGGTTTCCAAAGGGGATTATCCCC
>CAYJPB010000168.1:0-4194 GCA_964371955.1 uncultured Desulfovibrionaceae bacterium
TGCCGCGGGACAGAATTGAACTGCCGACACGAGGATTTTCAGTCCTCTGCTCTATTTTTTCATAGATTATGAGTGATTCGTATTATGCTGATAAAAAGCCAATATTGAAAATATAAAACTTGCTTTCTTTTTCATTTTTATGTATGGTTTTGCCATTGAGTGTGGGAAATAGAGTGGGAATTTTTTTCATAAGGATTTAGCCATGGCAGAGAGCGTTAGACATAAAACAAAGTATGCAGGAGTATACTATCGCGAAACTCGTCGTATCGGTGGCAAAGGGATTGAACGAGTCTATTATATTCGTTTCAGAAAAGATGGTAAATTGATAGAGGAAAAAGTAGGTAGACAGTACGCAGACAATATGTCAGCCGCAAAAGCCTCTGATATTCGATATGACATCATTGAAGGCAAGCGAAATTTACGAAAAGACATTATACAAGCAGCAAAGGTTCAAAAAGACAACCAAGAATCTCGACAAACCTTTGCTCGTATATGGGAAAAATATCAAGAACAAAATTCAAGCAAAAAGTCCCTATCTCGTGATAGATACACTTTCAAAAATCACATCAGTTGTTTTGCTGATAAAACCCCAGATGAAATCTCGACAAACGACATCTCCGAGCTTCGTCAACAGCTTGAAAAGAAAAAGCTTGCTCCTGCCACAGTCAAGCAAGTTCTCACCCTTTTTCGACTACTCATTCGCTTTTCGGTGCGCAATGAAATTTGTGATAATACCGTTATTGCAAAACTGCATTTTGATATGCCAAAAGTGGATAACCAAAAAACTGAAATGCTCACAGCTGAGCAAATTATTGCCCTAATGAAAGCACTTGACGAAGAGCCCGACCAAAATGCCGCTTCTTTTGTGCGCCTTGCACTCGCTACAGGTATGAGAAAGGGGGCATTGATGAATTTACGATGGGACGATATTGATTTTGATAATGGCTTTATAACTTTGCGTGGAGATGTTGCCAAAAAGGGCAAAACCGAGCGTATCCCTCTGAGCCAAGTCGCACGGAATATTTTGCAATCGACGGCTAAAACCTACGGCAGTGATTACATCTTCCCCGGCAAAGACGGTGGCCCGCGCCGAGAATTTAGGCGTGTAGCAGAACGTGTCAAAAAGAAAGCAGGTCTTCCCGATGACTTTCGTCCACTTCACGGCCTACGGCATACATACGCTTCTTTGCTTGCATCCAGTGGCAGAGTTGATCTATACACATTGCAGAAGTTATTGACGCACTCAAGCCCTGCAATGACTCAGAGATATGCGCATTTAGCGGATGAGGCCATGCACAGGGCTGCGAGCGTTGTTGATGATATTTTTGAAAGGAAGGAAGAAGATGAAGAAGGATAAAGATTACATTGCTGCTCTATTTTACGATATAAGCCTGAGATATAGAGTGTTGATGACAAACGATATGCATGATAAGATAAAAATGCACGAAGAGAATATCAATCGCTATATCAACGAATACTTCAAAAAGCTAAAAATTGAGCAGCGAAACACTGTTGATGCCTTGATTGATTTTCTTGAAAAGAAGGCTCACGATAATACCTCTGACAATACAAAACTACAGTCACTTACCAGTAGTTTGAAAAAAATGAAAAACAACAAAAGAACACAATTTTCACAAAAATTTTTATCAGAAGAAGATATTTCCCTACTTAGAGATTTGAAAGTGTACAATACTTTTGCAACTTTAGATACATTTTATTTGCTCAAGAGACTAAAGACAAATGACATCATACGAATTTTGATATATTTTTACGGGAGAGCTCATGATGAATCGGGGTTGGTCTACTCATGGTTCTGTAATAAATGCGCCGAACAATTTTCGACTCTAGAAACAAATAATAAAATAATACTTAGTTCAGAATCTTTATCAAGTTGTGTATTAGATTTTTTTGATTATTCCACAGCAGATGCTTTTAGTTGTTTACATTCAAAGCCTAAGTTCGAAAGAAATAAAATTGAAAGAATACAATATTTGTTTTATGAATCAATAGATTGGTTGTTTGATGTTTCCAAAACAAACAAGGTTATAGCCTCAAACATTGATACACACTACAATTTAGCTATAGAAATGCTAGATGATGTCGAAAGCATAATTTATGAATCAGCATTTTTTGTCCCAGAGCAAAACCATGTGTTTGATGTTAAATATTTACATTTTTTGTCTCAAGAAAATATTTATGATTTGGATCTTATTGCAACTATCCCCGCCATTACAAAAGAAAATTCAACATCATTTCCAACAAATGCCGCGGCATATGAGAATCTGATGATGGGCTTTATTTTTGAAATAGGACATGAAGAATTTTCTATAGATGAAGCCTGTGAACAAATAAAAAAAAGCCTTTACAAACTTTGTCAAAGTTATAAAAATCCTTCACAAAAAGCCTTTCTTGAATCGAGTTCAAAGTTCTACGGCTCAAAAAATCAAAAAGATATTGAGCATGTGTTTTGGAGTATGATATTTTGGAATTTCACAAAAAAGCATGAGAACCTGCACCTAAATCGGAAAGAAACTCATAGTAAATTTTGTGCTAATTCTGAGAATAGAGCCATTCCATTTTCCTATAATAAATATACCGAGACGTATAAAGAAATAGAACTAGAAATAAAAAAGTTATTTGTAATCAAATAGATAACACAAAGTAAATATATAAATCGCTAAAGTAGATTTCCGAAAAATGAGAAAATTGTAAATTTTTCTCATTTTTTTGTTCAATAAATCAGATAGTTACTATCAAAAATCATATTGATAATAATGCTAAAATTTTCTTGCAAGATAAAAAAAATTCGTGCTATAAGTATAGCCAATAATAATTTACAGGAGACTTATTTATGATTCCTATTATAGGCAACGACAAATGTCAATACCTTACCGAACGTCAAGTGGCAGACCTTCTCTCAATCTCTGTTTCAACACTACAGAAGCAAAGATTCCACAGTACGGGTATCCCCTACATAAAGTTGGGGCGAGCTGTTCGCTATGCGATGTCGGACGTTGTGGCGTATATGGAAAGCGCAAAGATTACCTTTGCGGCGTAAACATTGTCAAGTTGACTGGCGGTCGTTTGGCTGCCAGTCATCCCAAACTTTTTTTCAATCGGTTGTGCTTCCAATTTTGAAAATCTAAACACGAGCGCAACTACAAACCTCAAGGAGGCCACATGGCTACTTTAGAAAACAATACTACATCTTCACAAGCTCTTGGAGAGAGCGTAAACGACAAACCTACTTTCAACATGCATCCTAACTTTCAAGGAGTGGATCTACTTGAAGACATAATTGTAACCGGCACACAATCTTTTCCGGCTGAAACCGCAACCATCAAAACAACAAACGAGGTAAAAATGAATCCCGATGTAACCGCACACTCAACAGAGGCAAATGACATTGAAATCTTGAACTCTACTAAAAATTCAGTAGCAAAACCTATTCAACGTAAAAAGCGCCTTACAAAAGAAGAGGAAAAGCAACGCGCTCAGAAAATTATTGCGCTCTTGCAAGAGGGGCATCCAAAGCTTGCTATAGCGTTGAAAGTTGGTACTGACCTTGCAACGGTAAATGAGATAACAAGCGATTATTTGCTATCGGCGGAAGGACGAAATATTCCACAAAGCAAATATGGGGTAACTGGCACCGGGTTCAAAATCAAGGATATGAAAGGCACAGGTTTTGATAAGTGTGACTATATTTCATTTTCCAAGAACGACGACGGCTCTTTTACTGTAAAGCCTTTCATGATTGGTGGTGAGAATGTCTAGTCCTGCTTTACAACAAGCAAATTATCCTCAAGTTGGCAGTGAACTCATTACGACACTACCTGAACTGATGCCAGATGCGCAAAAAACAACAATGGAAGATGCGTTTACAAAACTTGCTGAGGAAAATGTGGCTAATGGGAAAAGTATTTCTTCTGTGAAATATTTTTAGACTAAATTATCTGTAGCCTGTGCTATTTGCACAGGCTACATGGAGAAACATATGAATTTTAGAGACAATTTCAAAAATGCCTTTGCAAATACAAAACCGAACTACATACAAAACAATAAAGAGGATGCGATTGATGCCACTTTCAGTGTAATTGACAATACGCAATTCCCTGCTGTGTTGGGCACTGCACCAGGTGAACAAATCCCTCGATATGGTACATCTTTTCCTGTGTCTAGTCAGCCTTATGA
>CAYJPB010000169.1:0-4167 GCA_964371955.1 uncultured Desulfovibrionaceae bacterium
AACAAAATTTGTGGTGACGGTGGGAAGATTTCATTATAACACAATAATCCTTCAGAACAAACAAAGTGAGAATTAGATTGACGTGTGCCTAACACATCATTCCAATTTACATTTTATCTGATTTTAGATACTCGGTAGACTTCTTGAAAGGAATACGTGATGCCCTCATGCGTGAGCGCAAACTTGACGGAGGAACATTAAGTATTTTGGCAGCACCGTTATTTCCTTGTATTCGCCATTTTGACGTGCTTAAAGCTTGGTATATTTCTTCGTCAGTTATCTCTTTTAGTTGAGTTTGCGAAGGCTTGTTTGTTGGTAAGAATGAAAAATCAAGCTCTTTTTTTTGCTCAATGATTGCATTTATGATGCCTTTTTCAATACATGAACGCAATTCTCTCACATTACCGGGCCACGAATAATCTAGCAATAGCCGCATGGTTTTATTTGTGATAAGTGGAGGATCTGTCACTTGCATTTTCTTGATATAATATGTGTAATAATATTCAGTAAGCGTGCGAATATCTTTTTTTCTTTGTTCTAAGGAAGGAATTTCAATGGATACAATATTCAATCTATAATACAAATCTTCTCGAAAAGTTTTTTGCTTTACCATTTCAAAAAGATTTCTATGTGTTGCGGCAACTATTCGTATGTCAAGGTTTATTGTTTTTTCACTTCCGATTCTTTGAATTTTTTTGCTCTCAAGAACCCTTAAAAGACGAGCTTGAGCATTTAAAGATAATTCCCCAACTTCATCCAGAAATATCGTGCCGCCTTCTGCCTGTTCAAAAAAACCTTTCTTCATTTGCACAGCCCCCGTGAACGCTCCTTTTTCATAGCCAAACAGCTCACTTTCTAAAAGAGATTCGGGAATTGCCGCACAATTGACGGCTACAAAGGGTTTTCCCCTTTTTTTTGATAAAGTATGCAGTGTTGATGCAACTAATTCCTTTCCTGTTCCTGTATTTCCGTGAATTAACACCGTACTGTCATAAGGAGCAAGTAATTCGATTGTTTTCACAACCTTTTTTAAATCATGACACATCTTTAATTGTTCGTGATAGTTTTGCGGTAAATTTCCCCTCGGTGAAATAAACTCATAGGTTTCAGGCGATTCTTGATACAGTTTTGATAAGGTAGTGATAACGAGCGGACGAATTTCATTTAATAACTCTACATGCTTGGGTGAAAAGTTGTTTTCATTTTTACTTGTTGCCACAAATAAGAGAAATTTTTCTTCTGTTTTATCATAATCAAAAATAAAATAGGCATATGATGCAAAAGTATAAAGCATTTGATCTGTGAACTTTTTCATTTTATTTGAGGACTTTGTATTTACCACAACCACTTCTTTAATGGCCTTTTCCATCACTTCACTATACTGTTTTTGTGGAATAAGAGGCTCTAGGGAAAAGGCAAGTTTTGCAAGCTCAACTTCTTTTCCATATTCAAGAAACAATGTCATTTGCTTATTTTTTCGGTGAACAGCGTAACAAACTATGTGCTCAAAAGGTACTTCTTTTGCAAGAAAATCAAATACGGAAGTAAGAATTTCTACTTTATTGATATTGTAAAACATTTTTAAGAATAATTCGCTTTTGTAATCCAAATTAGTTTCCTCGCTAAGCCGATAAAGATAGTGTAAAAATAAAACGAAACAGTGTTTTTTAAAACGACTATTTAATTTTTTTATATCAAATAATTAGCAAAATTGCAAGTAAAACATAGCTGTTTTTCTTTGATATTTTGATAAAAAAAACAGCAACCTAAATCATTAGCAAGAATTAAGAAAACGTCCACAGGTATATAATTCCCGCGGACTTCTCTTCTGAAATTAAAAAAAATGTTTTGATATACACTACATAATAAATTGATATTACATGTGTTTTTAATTTAACTACAATTCGGATTCTCGTGCTTGCACAGGTATCAAGATTTCTTTTTGCAAGAGCTCACGCAAAAGACTTCTTTTAATATTTTGCCCGATAAAAACCGCTCTGCTGTCTGCCATAGGTTCAATGCCTGTTATACCATAAAGTTTATCAGCTACATCAAAGCGCACCCAGTTACTGCCGGTTTTCAAATAACCTTTTGCGCGCACAATATTCCCGTATGCACCTCGAAGCAAATTCTCGAGCATATAAATTAGCTGCAATTCGCTTTCAAGCTTCACATAGGTGAGCCCAATGTTTTCAAGATCGGGCGCATCAACTTCATCAGAGAGAATGTGTTCACCCTCAAGCGTGGTGGAAAGGAGTTTTTCCCACCATTCATTATCTTTTTTAGAATAATGTGTACTTACAATTTCTCCATCAGGATTTTGAGATCTGATTTTCTTTTCTAAATCGAACAGTTCATCATCGGAAGCGGCTTCCATCTTTGAAATAACCACGGTTCCGGCTATTGCGACTTGATCGACATAAATATCGGCAAATTCAGAAATATACCTGTCATAAGAGTGCCCATCAAGCACAGTTATAGGCGAAAGTAATTGTATTTTATCGTATCCGATTTGTTTGATATTATCAATTACTCTACTCAATACCCCCACCCCCGTCGGTTCTACAACCAAATATTCAGGATCTAAGGCATTGGCAATTGTAATAATTGAAGTAGCAAAGTCCTGCTTCATTGAACAGCAGACACACCCCTCGGTGAGCTCCCACACGTTCATTTCAACAGGGCGATCCTCCTCTTGTGAAAGAAGAGGACCGTCAATTCCGACTTCGCCGTATTCGTTTTCCAGAACTACAAAGTCTTTTCGGGTTCTTTGGGCAAGCTCCTTAATAAAAGTAGTTTTACCTGCCCCCAAGAACCCCGATATAATTAAAACTTTCATAAATTAATCAGAAAGCTTTACAACTGATTTAATCAAATCAGGCGCTTTAACACGCATAATTTCAACAGCTTCAGCCATATGATCCCAGCCGTCAAAGACATGGGTTGCCATAAGTGAAACGTCTACTCTTCCTGAAGCAACAAGAGCACCAAGCTTTTCTAAACGACGACGACCACCGGGAGTCAATCCGCCGAGAACTTGCTTATGTCCCATACCTACACCCCACTCCAAACGAGGAATTGAGATATAATCGCCTTTACCTAAATATTCGATATTACCGATTTTACCGCCGGCTTTCAAGCATTTTACAGCAGATGTGATAGCCTCGCTTCCGCCGCCTGCCACAATGGCTTTATCAACACCTTTTCCGCCTGTCATTTCCATAACTTGCTCTTCGATTGAGCCGTTTTTGTAGTTGATAAATTCGGTTGCGCCGTATTTTTTAGCGGCTTCAACACACACAGGGCGTGTGCCTACAGCAAGAATACGTGAAGCGCCGCGCAAGTGAGCACCTGCAACCCCCATCAATCCAACAGGACCGATACCAATAACAAGAACATCGTCGCCGTATTGAACATCAGCCATTTCAGCACCATGGAAACCTGTGGTGACCATATCTGAAAGCATTGTTGCATCTACAGCACTGATTTCTTTTGGTAAGTGAGCGAGGTTTCCGTCTGCATCATTTACATGGAAAAATTCGGAAAAAACGCCGTCTTTAAAGTTTGAGAATTTCCAACCGCCGAGCATTTCGCCTGAATGTTGCGGATAACCACCTTGAGCAGCGATTGAATTCCAATCGGGAGTAATTGCGGGGACAAGCACTCTGTCGCCTGGTTTAAAGTCTTTCACCAAAGAGCCGACTTCAACAACTTCCGCACTACATTCATGCCCTAAAATCATATTATGACGTTCGCCGATTGCGCCTTCATATACAGTGTGAATGTCTGATGTGCAAACAGCAACTGCTAATGGTTTACAAATAGCGTCCATAGGTCCGCAAGTGGGTTTTTCTTTTTCAATCCAACCGGCTTCACCGATTTTAAGCATTGCAAAACCTTTCATTAATGCCTCCTAAACAGTTATAGTGTTATAAAATAATCACTGATACCCATAAAAATGAGTAAGCTAAACCCGGAAACACAAAAATACTATTAATAATAATATCTAATGTTTAGATTAGTTTTTTTTTCTACAGTTGTCAAGTAAAATATTTCAAATAAAGTTCGAACATCGCCATTCTAATTTCTACAGGGCTTGACAATCCAATAACCACCTTAAGTTATTAAGCAAAATAATTCTTTTAATTTATATTGCAAGATGTTATA
>CAYJPB010000170.1:0-4134 GCA_964371955.1 uncultured Desulfovibrionaceae bacterium
TTTCGTTAAATGATTGCTTTTTGAATACGATAAAGGACTAGAGCAGGCTCAACATTTGTTGCGACTGCTCTAGATAGTGTCGTCAAATTCGCCTATCAAAGAATGTCGGATTAATATCTATTTCACAATTGTATAAAAGGAAGATAATATGTTTAATTTTTATTGTCGCAGTGTACAAGCCGCTATGAGAATAGGCTCTAAAATAATGAAATTTAAAGAACCAATTCTTATAAAAGGAGTGGATTCTTCTTTAGATTTAGCAAAACTTGCAAGAGAGAATAATATTTCAAAACTGCTCATAATCACAGATAAAGGTATTACTTCCTTAGGGCTTATGGATAATATGCTCAAAGCTTTTGATGAAGTGAATTTCCCTTATGTAATTTTTGATGAAACTGTTCCCAATCCGACAATACAAAATGTTGAAAATGCTTTAATTGAATATCATAAAGAAAAGTGTCAAGGAATTATTGCTTATGGCGGCGGTTCGGCGATGGATTGCGCGAAAGTTGTGGCAGCAAGAATTGTAAAGCCAAATACGCCCATTGTAAAAATGAAAGGTTATTTTAAAGTATTGAAACAAATCGTTCCTCTTTTTGCTATTCCAACAACCGCGGGCACAGGAAGTGAAACCACTATAGCCGCAGTTATTTCTAATCCACAAACGCATGAAAAATATGCTATTACAGATTCTTGCCTTGTGCCGGACTATGCAATTTTAGACCCTAATTTGACTCTAAAACTCCCAAAGCATATCACTTCCACCACCGGCATGGATGCCCTCACACACGCAATAGAAGCCTTTATTGGGCAAAGTGGTACTACATATACTGACGATTGCGCAAAAAAATGTGTAAAACTTGTTTTTGAAAACCTCTATAAAGCGTATGAAAATGGTGAAGATTTGGAAGCGAGAGAAAATATGCAAATGGCTGCCTTCTATGGAGGAATTGCTTTCACTCGTGCCTATGTCGGTTATGTGCATGCCATTGCGCACACCTTAGGTGGATTTTATAAAACACCGCATGGCTTGGCGAATGCCCTTATTTTGCCACACGTTTTAGAATATTACGGCGAATGTGTATATAAGAAATTGGCTGAACTCGCCGATCTTGTGCAAATAGGCAATGCAAATGATTCTATTGAAGCAAAGGCAAGGAAATTTATTGAAGAGATAAAAAAGCTCAATAAGTCGATGGAGATACCTGAATATGTTGATGGTATACAAGAGAGTGATATTCCTACTATGGTAAACCGTGCTTTTAGTGAGGCGAACCCAATGTACCCTGTTCCAAAAATTCTCACAAAAGAGGAAATTAAAGAGCTTTACCTTATCATCAGTCAAAAAACGTAGTAATAATCAGATAGTGTCGTCAATCCAAGTTTGTATGTGAGTGGTAATGCAACTTTCGCTTTCGGAAATAACGACATCACCTACACGCAATCCATCGGTTCAGCGAGCGAAACATTTTTCGCGCAAAATGTGGTAAACTTTTTAGTATTAAGCAAGGTTTATTTTTCTTTACAAAAACACGCTGTAAGTGTATAACTGCTCTAATTTGATAAACAATGGAGCAGGTATGCAAAGTAAAAACGCCATAGGAAATCTCATCAATCGTTACAAGTCTGTATTAAGAAAATGTCATTTATTAAATACTTTCGGCACACTTGCCATAATAGGCACGCTCACCCTTGGTGCTGGGCTTGCCAATATGGAGAGTGCCTTTGCTGCAAGTCTTTCAGATATAGATGACAACTTAGATGCACCAACTGAAAGCCGTGACGCAGGAACTTTACAACCATACGATGTAACTCTTTCGCATATTACAAGAGGTGCAACAATAGTTTTTTTTACCTCCACAATTTTAGATGGCGCAACGCTTGAGCTTACAGGTAAAAATAGCACCATCCTTTTTGAAGGAAGTGTACACAATGACGGTACGCTTGATCTTGGTACAGAGCTCGATAGCTCAGAAACTGCTATTATAAATGGCAACCTTACAAACAATGGTACACTTACCGCCCAGTCTAACTTAGAGGTTTTTGGTAAGCTTACACTTAATAGCGGTACGACAACTTTTGATAGCGATTTAGCTGTTACTAGAGCAACCACCATTAGCGGAGGTACAAATAGTTTTAATGGCGCAAGTACTTTTACTGGTGATGTTACCAATACCAATATTAGTGGTACAAATCAATTCAGTGGGAGTGCCACATTTAGCGGTGAATATAAAGGTTCCGGCTCTGCTTCCTTTAATGGTGAAACAACTTTTCAAGGTGCATATACCAATACAGGCACAAGCACTTTTACAAGCACCACTACATTTAGCAATCTATATAATAGCACAGCCACATTAAATGTCAATGACGGTACTACAAATTTTGTAAATGGCTATATTAGCGCAGGCACTTTAAATGTGAATGGCGGAACAGTGACAATTGGCGATAGTAAAAGTATGACTGTAGGTGCTAATGGTACGCTGAATATTGTTAATGGTACTGTAGATGTTAGCAATGGTACTCTTGTTGTGGATGGTGGAGCAACAACAACCTTTGAAACTGGGGCGGATGGTGTGCTTAAAGCTAAAGCCGTAGATTTTGCAACCTTTACTAATACTCTCGGCGTTCTTACAGCTAGTGATTGGTTAAAAGGTAATGTAAAAAAAATGCTTGACAATGCCGGACAACTTATTCTTACAGATTTGACCGGTTCAATGACTTATACTAATTATCAAAGCCTGGTAACCGGAATTGTTAGCGGTGGTACGTTACAGTTAGAAAATGTGAGCATTGACACTACAGGCATCTATCTTAAAGATATTATAAGCGGTACAGATATACCAAATAGTGTGGTGCTTGGAAATGATAACACACACTCTGACGGCGGAAATTTTGCCTCTGGAAAAACTGCAATCCTTGGCGGCGTTAATGGTAATATGAATAACTCCGGCAATCTTACCCTTACAGGTGCTAATGGCATGCTTGTGCAAGGTAATGCAGAAAATAGCGGCACTCTAAATCTACAAAATGGAAAGATTACAGGTAATTTAACAAATAACGGTGTAGTTAATATTAATGGCGCAACCGTCGTTGAAGGTACAACATCTTTGGCAAGCAATAAAGAAATAAATGTGCAAAGTGATAGCTTTACAGTTAATGGCACTACCACTCTTAACGGCGGTAAAATTCGCACCTCAGGCCCTAGTGGTAATAGCATAAATCAGGCTACGGCTACATTTTTACCTAATCTGCCAAATGGCATTGATGGGCATATCATAGCCGAGCAAGGTTCTTATGTGATACTTGGTGCCGGTGACAGCACCTATGCCACCAGCGCCTTTTCCACAAGCAATCAAGATTGGGGTACAAACTTAACGGCGGCTTTATATATTACAAGTCCGCAAGAGCTGAAAAGTAACGGTAGTATAAAGGTTGATGGGGCAAGTACAGGTATTGGCGCAGCTACTGCCAATAATGCCACATTTGCCGCAAATTCTATTCTTGTGGTAGACGGCAAAGCGCTTAATGGTAATGTTGCCTTAACAGCCGGTAGCAGTAACGGCACATTGACAGTTGCATCAGGCGCAAAATTGCATATTGCTAATGCTTTAAGCGGTACTACTGTACATATCGTGTCAGGCTTTACAGATGCAGGAAGTAGCATTGCCGATAAAGCTTGGGAGGGTGATAACCTTACAAATTCTTCTTCTTTGCAAATGATGATAGCAAGTTTCAGCCCAACAACCGGCACATACAGCATTGAAATCACAGCTTTGCCGGCACCAACTCCGGGCCCAACTCCAAGCGGTGTCGATATGCTTTTGAATACGTATCAGCAAATGACCAGAGAAACAGCTGAATTGATTGTTAATTTTTCGCAAACTAATCCAAGCGTCAACAGCCCCGAAGTATTCAACAGCCTTTTTGCTGCAATTTTTACAATGCCCAACCAAGAGGGTATTGGCATAGGCGGATCTAATCCTTGGCTTGCAACGCTCACAACAGAGGGCTTGTTGCAACTTGGAATCAGTGCAGGCACTGCATCAAACGCACTCGGCACAAACGGCATTACGCTTGCAAACTTACATTCTCGCATAAATGCTTTTCTTTCGGGTGAAAGCCAAAGCATTGTCT
>CAYJPB010000171.1:0-4089 GCA_964371955.1 uncultured Desulfovibrionaceae bacterium
GGTACTTCCGCCGCTTTTGCGTGGTTTATCGCTTCACGGGTTTGTTCCATAACACCGTCATCAGCGGCAACAACAAGAACAACGATATCTGTAACTTGTGCACCTCTTAGACGCATAGCTGTAAATGCTTCGTGACCCGGAGTATCAAGAAATACGATTTCACCGCGCTGTGTTTTTACGTGGTACGCACCGATATGCTGAGTAATACCACCTGCTTCACCGGCGGTTACATTTGTTTCACGGATAGCATCAAGAAGTGAAGTTTTACCGTGATCGACGTGACCCATAATAGTGACAACCGGTGGACGTAACTTGAGCTGTTCAGGAGTGTCAGGTGTTGTTGGAAGAATTGCCTCTTCTGCTGAGAAGCCCACTTTTTCCACTTCATATTCAAATTCTGCGGCAACTACGCCGGCTGTATCAAAGTCAAGCGAGGAGTTAATGGTTGCCATAACACCAAGCCCGAACAGAACTTTAATAATTTCACTGGACTTGAGCCCCATTTGATGCGCCATATCTGCAACACGTATTGTTTCTTCAATACGTAATTTTCTTTTGGCGGCTTTCATAGGAGCGGTTGTAGTTTGTGTTACTTTTTGTTCTTTCTTTCTTGGTTTACGACGACGTGGAGCATCATCACCGTCGGCATCGTAAGTAAATTTATTGAATTTAAAATCTTGTTGTTGTGTATTTTCGGAAAATTCATTGCCTTTTTTATTTTTATTACGCTTTTTACGACTTTGCTCTTCTGCCATAAAAGGTACACCTTCGGGAAGAGAAGGACGTGGGCGCGGCGTTTGTTGCGGACGTTGAGGACGAGCATTTCTTTGATCGCCGTCTTTATCCTTTGAAAAATCTTTCTTTTCAAATGGCGGTCTGCCACCTTGTGCTTGTCCTTGCCCTTGACCGTCAGGTCGATTTTGTCTTGGCGGGAATCTGCCGTCACGAGGTTGACGATTATCGCGATTATCTCTATTGTCACGCCCGTCTCTGTTTTGACGTGGTTGACGATTATCGCGATTATCTCTATTGTCACGATTTTCTCTGCTTTCGCGAGCTTGAGCTTCTGCCTGTCTTTTTTCGGGATCGGGCTTTGAAATTACACGAACTTGCGAAACAGGTTGTCTTGAATAGTCGTTAGCAAAACTTCTTTCGCCGGCAGGGGGGAGTATAGATTTTGTTGAAGTTCCGTCGGGTTTGGCAGAAATTGATGCATTGCTTTTCTTCTCGTTTTGAGGTTTTGCAGCATTTTCTGTGATAGGAGTTTCCTGCACAGTTGCTTCGGAAGCTTTTTGAACCGTTTCTTGAACGCTTGGTTCAGCTACAACTTCTTCAACATTTTGTGCTGGAACATTTTGAGTTTGTGCGTGGGGTTCCACAACAGCGGCCGGTTGTACTTCTTGAGCTGCGGGAACTTCTGCAACAACTTCAGGTGTGCTTTGTGCCGGTCTGATAATGCGCGCTGTACTTTGCTTAATTTTTTCTTCTTTCTCTTTCTTTGCAGCCAACTTCGCTTCTTTTTCAGCTAATTTTGCTTCCTTATCTTTATCTTGAGATTTTGAAGTTTTATTTTTTGCTTCTTTGTCAGCAAGTTTCGCAGTTTTTTCAGCAAGCTTTACTTCTTTGTCTTGAGCTTTTGTTGCTTTAGTTTTTGCTTCTTTTTTTGGTTTTTCAGAATCTACGCTTTCCGGGCTTGCGCTTTGTTTAGCAGAATCGGCAGGAGTTTCAACTTGCTGTTCTTCAACAAAGTTATTGTCCGAATCTTTTGGCTCAACAGAGCGTCTGCGGCGCAAGATGACTCCGCCGTCTTCTGTGGCAACACTGCTTGTTACAGTGTTTTTATCTTTGTAGTATGCGCGGATTTTTGTTGCATCTTCTTCGTCAACAGCAGTTGTGGAGGATTTTAGTTGAATGTTGAGATGGTGTTTGATTTCACGCAACATGGTGGGGTGATCGACATTAAGTTCACCGGCAAGTTCTTTAATTGTGAGCTTTTTATCCATAAAGTTAAGCCTTTTTGCTCTTGCGATTTTTCAATCTGAGCTTTTGGAATTTTTCCCGACAACTACTTTTATTACAAAGATAGTAGCCTCTTGTATTGATATTTTTTTGTATATCTATCGCCATTGAATCAGCGGTGAAAGAAAGAGCGTTTTTGAATTCATCCGTGATAATATAGCGTTCCAATTCACTTTTTACAAACCTTTCACGACATACAATGCACATCCGAATAGGTTTATATTTCATTATTCATCACTCGTATTTGAAACAAGATCTGATGCGGTTTTGGCATCTACCAAGCGTATTGCATTCTCGTCTTCGTTTGAAGGGGTAATAAAGTTAATGGCTGAACGTAATTCTTGTATGCTTGAGTTACTTATATCGAGTGCGTTTGCCAATTCTTCATCGCTCGCTTCATTAATCGCTTCCAGTGAATCGTATCCGGCATCTATGAATGAGCTTACAGGAATTTCCGCTACTGAGGCTATTTGTTCAAGTCCTCTGGAAACTTTTTGTGAGCCGGCCATAAGTTCTGCATAGCGAGACTCAGTATACAAATCAATTTTCCAACCGAGTAATTGAGCTGCAAGTTTAACATTTTGCCCTTTTTTACCGATTGTTGCAGTAAGTTGTTCGTCGGGGACGGTTATTTCTAAAAGATTTTCTTCTTCATTTGCTATAATTCTTGAAATAACAGCGGGGGAAAGTGCGTTCTTTGCATAGGTAAGGATATCTGCAGACCACACAACAATATCTATGCGTTCACCGCGAAGTTCTTGCACAATGTTTTGTATTCTTGAGCCACGCACACCAACACAAGCTCCGACGGGATCAATGTCTTTATCTTTAGAGAATACAGCTACTTTTGCTCGAAGCCCGGGGTCTCTGGCAACTGCCATGATTTGAATTGTTCCATCATCAACCTCAGGCACTTCACGACGGAAAAGTGCTGCAAGATAATCTCTGTGAGAACGAGAAATAATAAGTTGCGGGCCTCTGCCTTCTCTGCGTACATCTACCAAAAGAGCTTGGCAACGTTCATTTCTTTTATAATGTTCACGTGGAATTTGTTCATCACGCGGTAAAAGCGCTTCAACTTTTCCAAGGCTTATGATAAATCCTGCTTTATCACGTCTTTGGATAGTACCTGAAACAATTTCGCCAATTCTTTCAATATATTCATCATAAATCAAGCCTTGTTCGGCATCACGCATACGTTGAATAATTACTTGCTTGGCAGATTGCGCAGCGATGCGACCAAGATCTTCAATTTTCAACTTAAAGCCCATTTCATCATCAAGCATAACGGAAGGGTCGTGCAATTTCGCTTCATCAATATCAATTTGATTGATATCATTGGCAACATCATCAACAACTATCTTGAATTGATACACTTCAATTTCACCGGTATCTTCATTGAAGCGAACTTCAACATCTAAGTCTTCACCGAATTTTTTCATTACAGAAGTGCGGACGGCATCTTCTAATGTATCAACAAGTAAGTCTCTTTCAATGCCTTTGTCTTTTGCTATTTGTTCTATTGCTTTTTTTAGTTCGTGACTCATACCCTAAATTCCTAATTTATTCTTCGTTATTTTTTTTCTTTGAAGTGTGCTTTTGCGGCATTTCAAATTGTGGTACTACTTTAACTTTTTTTACATTATTCCAATTGATTTCAATTGATTCGGTTGAATCTTGTTGTAAAATTTCAAAGCCGGCTTCGTGTATTTTTATAAGCTTGCCTTCGATTTTTTTTCTTGCGACTGATTGAGCGTTTTTCATGGGATTGTGCAAGGAAACAGAAAGAACTTCACCAAGATAGTCTTGCATTTGAGAAAGGTCGAAGAACATTCTGTCAAGTCCCGGAGTTGATACTTCCAAAACCCAAGGAGAAGAAAAGATTTCTTCAACGTCAAGAACAAGTCCTACCAATCGAGAAACTTGCGTACACTCATCGATACCCGCATTTTCGAGAAAAATCCTCACAGTTTGCTGAGCGCCGCTTAACACATCAATTCCCCAAAGTTCAAAATTGAGATTTTCAACAATGGGGCGAACATGAAATTCTATTTTTTTTACAACATCTTG
>CAYJPB010000172.1:0-461 GCA_964371955.1 uncultured Desulfovibrionaceae bacterium
CGGTGAGCAAGAGTCTGGTGCATTGTTTAGTATGCTCATGCAAGATGCGGGGTTAAAAGTTCGCTCTTTGCTCTCAAGTCAAATACCTATTCTCACAGATGACGATTTTGGTAAAGCCAGAATTTTATCTATAGATAACGGAAAAATTTTAAGCTTACTTAAAAAATACGACGCTTTAATCGTTCCCGGCTTTCAGGGTGTCACCATAGAGGGAAGACCCACAACGCTCGGTAGAGGCGGTTCTGACACAAGCGGTGTTGCGCTTGCCGCTGCCCTCAATGCAGAACGTTGCGATATTTTTACAGATGTTGACGGCGTGTATACCACAGATCCGCGTATTTGCAAAGACGCTAAGAAAATTGACCGCATTTCTTACGACGAAATGCTTGAAATGTCTTCAATGGGCGCAAAAGTTTTACAGATTCGCTCTGTTGAATTCGCCAAAAAATATAACGTACCCG
>CAYJPB010000172.1:471-3964 GCA_964371955.1 uncultured Desulfovibrionaceae bacterium
TTTTCAAACGAACCCGGAACTATGGTTGTTCAGGAGGACAGCATGATGGAAGCAGTGTTAGTCTCAGGCATTGCCTTTGACAAAGATCAAGCCAGTGTAACCGTAAGCAATGTGCCTGATAAACCAGGTATTTCTGCACAAATTTTTGCCCCGCTCGATGCGGCAGGCATTGTTGTCGATATGATTTTACAAAAAGCAAGCAATGACGGTATTACCGATATGACATTCACTTGCTCTCGTAAAGATTTGCAAAAAGCTATCAATATAATGGAACAAATTTCCAAACAAATGAATGCAGGCGATATCATAAGCAATTCCAATATTGCAAAGGTTTCCATTATCGGCGTTGGTATGCGTAATCATTCAGGTGTTGCCGCGCGTGCTTTTGATGCTCTTTTCAAAGAAAATATCAATATCCTTATGATTTCCACATCAGAAATAAAAATCTCTATTATTATCGAAGAGAAATATACAGAACTTGCCGTGCGCACACTGCACGATGCTTTTGAATTGGGGAAATAGTCGCTTGATTTCTTGATGACAGGGACAGAACGGTGAAAGTCATGCAGACAGCGCTTGAGCAATTGAATGAAGACGAACGCAAGGAATATTGGGCGTGTTTAGCTTTGAAATATGCGCCTAATATCGGTGCACGAACTATCACCAAGCTGTTGAAATATTTTGGTTCTGCCTATACTGCCGTACATAGTTTGGCAAGATGGGCAGAAGCAGGCTTAGGGCACAGGGCTATACATATCCAAAATAATTCTTGGCGCGAAAGAGCAAAAAAAGAATGGAATAATGCACGAGATTTAGAGGCAGAAATAATCCTCTACACCTCCGATGATTACCCATATTTACTCAAAGAAATACCCGATGCGCCGTCTATGTTCTATATTCTTGGCAATAAAGAGCTTTTACAAACTCCTTCTGTGGCAATTATCGGCTCTCGGGAATGCTCCGAACTTGGCGAGGGTGAAACCGCGTATTTGGCAAAAACACTCTCTTCATGTGGAGTGACAATAGTTTCGGGCATGGCAAGAGGAATCGACAGAAGTGCACATTTTGGCGCACTGCAAGAAGTTGGCTCAAGCATTGGCGTACTTGGTTCGGGCATTGATATTATTTATCCGCAAAAAAACGACGATATTTATTTTAAACTCAAAGAACACGGACTGTTAATCAGTGAATTTGCGCCAACTTTTCCCCCCGATCCGTCAAACTTTCCTATACGCAACAGAATTATCAGCGGGCTTTCACATGGTGTTATCGTGATTGAGGCAGACTTAAAAAGTGGCAGTTTAATCACGGCAAGGCTTGCAAATGAACAATCACGACAAGTATATGCCATTCCCGGCGCAATGGGTTCGCCCTATTCCAAAGGCTGTCAAGAACTTATTCGGCAATGCGCTAAATCTATTTTCGGGCCGGAAGATGTGCTTGAAGATTTACTGCCCATTTTAAAAGCTGATTTGAAAAGTTTGGAAAAAAATATTGAAGAATTTAAGCACGAAAAAGACAATGCCGAACACACAGACCTTTCTATAAAAAATAAAATCCTCTCACAAAGTTTTCTTAATCAGGACATGCCTAAAATCGTCGAAAATAAAAAAGCTGAACCAAAGAAAATAGAAACTCAAGAAATTTCAAAAAAAATTGATGTCGAAGAAGTCTTGAAGCAATGTGAAGCAGGCAGCATTGAGTATTTAATAATTCAAACACTTATAAAAGGACAAATGCATTTTGAAGAATTGTGCGCCTTACTTGAAATGTCCGCTCAAGAGCTTACAGTTGCGCTCACATTACTGGAATTGCAAAACACAATCAAGAGGTTAGACGGTGGCTGGTATCAACTCTGCTAAACATTCGCTCTCTTTAGCACAAAAAGAATTGCCGAACAAAGCCGAGCTCTTTTTACTGTGGATTGAAACGCAAAAAAATCTCTCCATTGCGACTGTTGAAGCCTATCGCAATGATTTATCGGATTTCAATACTTTTCTTGCTGATACGCTTGGAAAAAGTCTGAACGATATTCCTGAAATTTCAAAAAAAGATATCAAACTCTATCTTGCATATCTGCACGAGAAAGACTATTCAAAAACCAGTGTTGCACGCAAACTCTCGACTTTGCGTGGATTTTTTAATTACGCCTTGCGCAAACATATTATTGAAATTTCCCCCATGGCAAGCATTAGCAACCCTAAACAGCCAAAATATCACCCAAATGTGCCGAGTGTTGAGCAAGTAACTCATATTTTAGATAAAAATCCAAACCCGACCGACAAACAGTTGAATGAAAAGCAATTGGCTCTCCATTTAAGAAATATTGCACTTATTGAACTTTTATACGGTTCGGGCTTGCGCATATCGGAAGCACTAAACCTCAATAAAGCAGATTTTTCAGAAGAGAAACAAATACTTATTGTACTTGGAAAAGGCAATAAAAAAAGAATTGTTCCGCTCACGGATTTGTCTATCATAGCAATCAAAACATGGCTTGAACACTATAACATAATAGTTCAAGATATTTCAGCACAAAACATGAGCCCACTCTTTATCGGCGCGCAAGGAAAAAGGCTTCATAGGCGCGAAGTTTTGCGCATTATTGAAAAGCTTGAAAAGCAAAGCGACACACCACACTTGAGTGCCCACTCTTTTCGGCATGCCTATGCCACACATCTGCTTGAATCTGGCTTAGATTTGAGAATAGTGCAAGAATTACTGGGACATGCACGCATTGCCACCACGCAAGTATACACCCACCTCAACATCAAACATTTGACAGAAGTTTATAGGCAAAGTCATCCCGAAGAAAAAGATGAGTAGAGCGTCATCGCAACTCAGGAAATTTATTAATAGCATGCAATTTTATGTACGCAACGAAACGTATAAGGTTTCCAAAGGAAATTATTTCCTTTGGGCGCGCCGCAGGCGAATATAATCCTTGTCAACATCATCTTATTAATAATGCAAATCAAAATGACGTGAGGTGATTGGCGTGCTATCAACGTAAAACTTGACTCTTTAGTTAAATAGCAATACACTTATTTTACAAAAATTATTAAATGGATTTCATGGGGGAAATTATGTCAAGATTATGTGTTGCTGTAGTTGGAGCTACAGGCGTTGTAGGGCGTGAAATGCTTAAAACATTGGAGCAAAGAAACTTTCCGCTCACAGAAATTAAAGCTCTTGCTTCTGCGCGTTCGGCAGGATCTGTAGTTGAATTCAACGGACAAGATATCACTGTAGAAGAATTAAAAGAAGACAGCTTTGAAAATGTTGATATCGCCATTTTTTCAGCCGGCGGCTCAACAAGTGAAAAATTTGCGCCTTTTGCGGCTCGCAGTGGCTGTGTGGTGGTGGATAATTCATCACATTGGCGTATGGACGAAAGATGCCCCTTGGTTATCCCCGAAGTGAACGCACACGCACTTGAAAAGCATAATGGTATTATTGCAAACCCAAATTGCTCAACAATTCAAATGCTTGT
>CAYJPB010000173.1:0-3963 GCA_964371955.1 uncultured Desulfovibrionaceae bacterium
CTGAATTTTCCGCACGCAAGTGTGAGAATTAATGTGTCTTTCGGAGTTTTTTCCACAAATTCGGTATAATAATTTCTGCCGCTTTTTGCTCCATCGCAACCGCCAACGAGGAAAATGTGTTTGATAGCGTCGTTTTTTACAGCATCAAGCACCGCAGGAGCGGCATCAAGCAAGGTTTTACGCCCAAAACCGACATTGATATCTTTTCCGATAACATCATCTATAAAGCCATCAAGTTCAAGAGCTTTTTCTATAAGTGGGGTAAAATCTTTATCTTCACAATGTACGACTCCATCCCAAGCGACTGCACCTGTAGTGAATATTTTTTCGCTATACCCACTTGGGTTTTGAATACAATTTGTTGTAAATAAAACAGCACCGGGGAAAGCTTCGAGTTCAGTTTTTTGGTTTTGCCATGCTGTGCCGTAATGCCCCACAAAATGTGGAAATTCTTTGAGTTTTGGATAACCATGTGCCGGCAACATCTCGCCATGTGTGTATATATTTATTCCTTTGCCTTCTGTCTGCTTCAAAAGGATATATAAATCTTTTAAATCATGCCCTGAAATGAGTATGGCTTTTCCTTGTTTATGACCAAGGTTGACACTTGTCGGGATTGGGTGCCCGAATGCTTTGGTATTACCTTCCTCTAGTAGCTCCATAGCTCTTAGATTTATTTTACCACATTCAAGTACAAGTTCGAGTGCGCGTTCAAGTGAAACTGCTTCACTGTTTTCATCTCTGATTACAGCGTATACAAGTGCTTTTTTAATAAAATTATACACTACTTCATCGCTTTTACCAAACACTTCTGCATGGTCAACATATGCGGCAACACCTTTTATTCCATAGAGCAGAATTTCAAGAGCTGAATTTATATCAATATCATCGACAAGCTTATCATTTGTTTTACACCCCTCTTCAAGAGTTTGAAAAGATTTCATTATTCCAATTTCAGTATAGTCAGGTTTACAGCCCAGAAGTTCAGCAAGTTCTTTTCTGTAGAAAATAGCTTGATTAATAGCTTGTTTGATTGATTTTTCACTGAAATTTACATTCGTCAGTGTCATAAAAAGGGCGTGTGCGATAAATGTATCAATTTCATGCACTTTTTGGAAATTTTTAGCCTCAGCTTTTAATAAGGTGTTTGATAAAAGACGAAGTGCGTAGATAAGCAAGTCTTGCAAGTGAGCTACATTATTTGTTTTACCGCACACACCACGAATTGTGCATGCATTATTACTTGTTTGTTCACATTGATTACAGTACATAAATTTTCTCCAATTTTTATTTTGTTTTATATTATGATAGACTTTGTTGTCTATTATTTGCGAGAGTATTTAGAGTATATTTACTCAGCCACGCAAGTCCACAGAGAATTACTGCCCCTAAAAGGCATGGCATGAGCACATATAAGTAGCCAAGATTATGTATAGACGTATCGCCCATAACTGCAATAAATGCAGTTGCGCCGCCGGGGGGATGTATTGTTGAAGTCAGATACATAAAAGCAATAGAAGTAGAAACAGCTATGCTCGTAGCCAGAATAGGAATTTCACCAAGTAAGATAAAGCTCGAAACACCTATAAAAGCGGAAAATGAATGTCCGCCGATGACATTCTTCCAATGTGAAAATGGACTTTGCGGAGCCGCAAAAAGCAGTACGGCAGATGCGGCAAATGAGCCTATAAGCAAAGGTGAATTGATGCCGTATAAGCTAATTATTTCTTCAAAAATAAAAAGCATAATAAAAGCCAGTGTGCTTGTAATCCATACTGTTACAGCTGTTTTTATTTGAATTGTTTTTTGCATGGCGATTTGCTCCTATGAATATTACATACGGTATGCAAATCATTATAGAGCATAAATTAAACCTTGCCGTGACATATATCACGCAGAAAACTTAAATAGTATTTCCGTCTGCCTTACTTTTGAGTATTTCTTCGTTTTTTATAAAAATACTTCTCCCGTCCAAAATTATTGCTCCACAGTCTACAAGTATGGAAAGTTGACGAGAAAGCGTTTCTCTTGCAAAGCCAAGTAAGTTTGCCATTTCTTCGCGGGTGAGATTGAGTGAAATATTTGCTTCACCGCCTTCAATTGAATATCTATGCAAAATATAGCCTGCCACTCTTCTAAGGGCATTGCGTTCACTTTGCGCGGCAAGTTTATTTGTGAGCATACGCTGGCGCAAGGCAAAAATATTTATTATTTCAGAAGCAAATTCAGAAGAACTTTTTATAAGTTCAAGACAAAGTGCGCGAGGTATAAAAAGTAAATCAGTCTTTTCCATGGCAACTGCGCTTATAGGATGTGAACTATTTTGAAAGAGCGCGCCTTCGCCTACTGTTTGCCCTTTGCGAGCTATAAACAGCACAAATTCCCTGCCGTCTGCTGTGAAACGAACATGCTTTATAGCCCCATCTAAAACAACATAAAAGCCCTTGGCTTCATCTGCTTCTGTAAAGAGCGTTTCATTTGTTGTGACTTCCACTTCATAGGCGTTCAGTAAAATTGCATCGATGCACTTTTGTTCAAGGTTTTGAAATAGAGCGATATTCTTGATTCGAGACTGTAATGAGGTTGACATTTATTTTCCTTATAAAATTTAATAGTTCGCTGAAAATAACTACACCATCGCAACACCTAAAAAAACACTGTGGAAAAGCGAAATTAACACATAAAATATATTTATAGCTTTTTGCGCTGAAAAAGTAAAAGGCTTTAATTCTATAATACAGGCGTTGTGCGGGCAAGTATGTATACAATCTAAACATAAAGTGCAAGAGCTATGTGCCTGCTTCTGCTTTAAAGCCTTCTCATTAATTGCTAAATAATTACAAGATGTTACGCATTTTCCACAATGTGTGCACGAATCAGCGAAGCGAACTTTCCATGAAATTATGGAAAAAAGAGAGCGTATTCTTGTTGAAATTGCACCTAATGGGCAAAGAGCATAACAGTAAGAAGTAAAGCCGTAACGCTTACTTATAAGAAAGTGTGCAGGAATTATCAAAAGCCCTATGAAGAGTGCTAAAACTAAAGCAAGATTTATCGAAACTCTCATAACCCTTAAAAGGTAGCTTATACCTATTGTTAGTAAAAGGCTTATAAGAGAAGAAGATTTAAGAAATTTGAAATATTGATGTTTTCTTATCTCTGCCATCGGGCGGATTTTTTTTGTGTAATAGGCGTCCCACACACCAAAATAACAAAGATAGCTACACCATGCAGAACCAATAACTGCTATTGAGATTGTAAAAAGTATAAGCATAAAATAGCCTTCGTTTCTAAAAATCGGTGAGGCTACAATAAGCGCAGGTATTGGTAGATGAAGAGTTTCATTCAGCATAAAAAGCGTATAACCCGCTATAGCTAAAAATAATTGAAGGAAAAAGACAATTGAAAATAAACGCCAAATCTTTAGACGAAATAGAGGGGCATCTTTTTTTAAAGTTGCCAACTTATGAACGACATAAGCACCCCAAAGACTCAATAGAAAGCCCTGAAAAACGCCCATTTGCCAATACAATCGATTAAAAATAAGTATATGCCCTGCTTTTGTGTGAATAATAAGAAAAGCAAGAAATACAAGGCAAAATGTTATCAGCGATAAAAGTGAACTTTCTTGATTTTTATTATATCTTTGCTTCATGAGGGGGGTGCCGAATAAGTAAGCACAAAGTAAGTTATAAGCCGCAACGCCAAAAAGAATAATGGCAAGTCTTATCCAGTCATCTTGCATAGCTAATCGTACTTGTATGAGGTCAATAGCAACTTTACACCACATTATTGTGCTGAAAAGAAAAGTAATTATAAGTAGTTTTCGTATCCATTCATATTTGAAAAAGGAAAGAACAATTAAAGATACAAATGAAGCAGTAAAGCCCACACTCCAGAATCTTAAAAAGTGTGCGCCATCAACAAGTAGAGCCAGAAAACCTGCTAAAAGAATAAGAAATA
>CAYJPB010000174.1:0-3066 GCA_964371955.1 uncultured Desulfovibrionaceae bacterium
GCTGGCTCATCTGCAACAATGTATAGGCGGAGAGCTGAATCCTGTAGCCGTTCCGCATACGCCGATGTATCTGGACGCCCTCTTGGGGTCGGAGGATTTACTCGGCGGAATTGCGCCAAAATACGGAAACAAGCATATAAAGGTTATTTCCGTGGACGGTTTGCCGCAAGAATCTTACCCTGCAATGCTTTCTTATTTGAATGGCGTTTCTTGCGAATACCGTTTTTCCACTCGTTTTATTTGTTTGGATCAGTTCGAGGCGGAGGAAGAAATAAACATTTATGTGAAAGGGTGGAATCAGAAAGTATATCGATTTATTGACCAATTTTTCAATAATCCCAATGCGAAAGTCAATCGTGATGCCTACAATATGCGTGAAGATGCCGAAGAAGCGAAAGCTGAGGTACAGAGCGGACTTGTGAGTGCAGGCTACATGTCTTCAACAATTATTTTGATGAATGAAAGTGAAGGCAAACTTATTGAAAATGTAAGGGAAATCAGGCGAATATTACAAACACTCGGATTTGCCTGTCGTGTGGAAACAATAAATGCGCTTGAGGCGTACTTGGGTTCTTTACCCGGCAATTCATTTTCAAATATCCGCCGTCCTCTTGTGACAACGCTCAACCTTGCGGATTTCTTACCGCTTTCTACAATTTACACGGGCTTTTCTTCTTGTCCTTCACCTTTCTTTCCGCAAGGTTCACGCCCACTTGCGGTGGTCACTACGGAAAACGGCACTTCGCCCTTTTGGCTCAATCTGCATGTCGGCGATTTGGGGCATACGCTGATTTTCGGTCCGACAGGAAGCGGAAAGTCAACGCTTATCGGGCTTTTGGCAAGTCAGTTTCTTTGCTATAAGAATGCGAAAGTATATGCTTTTTATAAGGGAATGAGCTTGTTTCCGCTCTGCAAAGGTGTTGGTGGACTGCACTTTGAAATCGGGAGCGACAACCTTGCTTTTACTCCTCTGCAAAACATTGATGAAAGCCAATCTGAGCTTGCTTTTGCAGAAGAATGGATTGAAACGCTCGCTCGCTTGCAAGGGCTTGAAATTGCACCGCTTCACCGCAATGCAATTCATGCGGCAATGCTTGAAATTTCCGCAAATCCAAAAGATATGCGCTCACTGACGGACTTTACGCACGTCTTGCACAGCCGTGAAGTAAAAGAAGCTCTTGCGCATTATACGGAATCGGGCGTACTTGGGAATCTGCTCGATGCCGTGACGGATAATCTGGACATGGCGGACTTTGTCGTTTTTGAAACCGAAGAGCTTATGAATATGGGCGACAAAAACCTTATTCCCGTTTTACTCTATCTTTTCCATAGGATAGAGAAATCTTTGAAAGGGCAACCGACCTTGCTTATCATAGATGAAGCGTGGGTAATGCTTGCTCACCCTGTTTTCAGGGATAAGATTAGGGAATGGCTCAAGGTGTTTCGTAAGGCAAATTGCGCTGTGGTGCTTGCAACTCAAAGCCTTTCCGATGCGAAAAATAGCGGTATTTTAGATGTTCTTGTTGAATCCTGCCCGACTAAGATTTTGCTTGCCAATCAGAATGCGTGGCAAGAAGAGCAACGCGAATTGTACAAAGGTATTGGATTAAACGACAGAGAAATCAGCATATTGGCTCGTGAAGCAACTCCAAAAAAGGATTACTACATCACAAGCCCGATGGGGAAAAGGCTTATTCAGCTAGCACTTGAAAAGAAAACTCTTTCCTTTATAGGCGCTTCCGACAAAGAAAGTATACATCATATCAAGGACTTGATAGAAAATCATGGTGATGATTGGCAAGACCGCTGGCTTGAGTACAGGAGGGCGGCATAATGAAGAAACTGATACTTTTTGTTGCTTTATGGCTTGCCTCTCTTGGCAACGCTCAAGCAATTACTCTTTGGTGCGCCAACTGCTCGACAGAGTGGACACAAATGATGGATAGAATCACGAATATTGAGGATTTGCGCTATATGACTATGGAATATTCCGAATCACTCAAGCAGACTTTTCAGCAGATTGAGCTTTTGAAGAACAATATTCAGCAGTATCAAAATATGTTGCAAAATACCGAGAACTTACCGCAAGCCCTTATTTCACAGATTACGGGCGACTTGGGCACTCTTGCTTCGCTCACTCGTTCTTTAAATACGCAAAGGGCTGACGTTTCTGCGATGGGCGCAATGTATGATGAGCTTTACCCAAATCAAGAATATTATCAAGAGTTTGCAAGCATGGGGCGTGAGGAATTGACCGACGGAAATATCCTCATCAATACAGAATTTGACGAGATGTCACAAAGAATTGATGAAGCGACAAGGGCGACTTTTCAGCTCACAGGGCAACAACTTGAGAGTTTGGAAAATTCGGGCGAATTGGAAAGCTATATCAATGATTTACTGCAAACCCCAACGGGGCAAATGCAAGCCCTTGCTTCGGCAAATCAGCTCTCGTCATTGCAATTGCAGGAGTCACGGCAGTTGCGTGAACTTCTTGCAACGCAGGTGCAAAGTGCGGCTTCTGTGCAGGCTCGTGACGAAAAAGAAAGGCAACTTTCAGAAGAAGCGGCACGGGAAATCATGGATATGAGCGATTTTGTGACAAGACCGCAGGTACAAGAGCTCCCACTCTTTTAAGGCAAATATCATGAAAAAATACTTCTTTTTCTTGGCATGTTTCGGCGTGCTCACTTGTTTTGTACCCAATTTTGCCTTTGCAAATGCCGATGCGGACATCGTCACAAGGATAATCAACCAGTTCACAACGCAATCGCAGTCGTGGTATGGGCAACTTCAAGATTTTGCCTTGAATTTATTCCTTGTGGTGGCGACTTTTGAAGTGGCTTATCTCGGAATCAAGGCTTCACTCGACACTTCTGAAATCGGCGAAACCGTCAAACAATTTATTTTTATGCTCTTGGCTTCGGGCTTTTTCCTCGCTTGTATCAACAACTATCAAGAATGGTCAACCATGCTTTTACGTGGATTGCAGACCTTGGCAGGAAGCTTGACGACAATGGAAACCAATTCCTCAGACCCATTCCAACTTGGGCTTGAGCTTCTAAA
>CAYJPB010000174.1:3076-3961 GCA_964371955.1 uncultured Desulfovibrionaceae bacterium
TTATTATGCTTATTTGTTTTTCACTTGTCACGGCAAGAATCATTGTCATCAAATGCGAAGCCATTGTTGCGATGATGGTGGCAATCATTCTCTTGCCCTTGGGTGCAAGCTCCATCTTTCGAGAGAACGCAATAAACACAGTGCGTTACGTGCTTTCCGTTGCTTTCAAACTCTTTGCCCTGCAACTCATCATCGGCATAGGTTTTGCCTTTGTGGACGACTTGCGAAGTGTAGAGGCGGACATGATGAGCATTGCGGTCATCGTCGGTTTTTCCGTCGTCCTACTTGCGGTTTCGCAAGTCATTCCCGAAACTGTCGGCGGACTTATCAGCGGTACGCATACAGGTTCGGGCACAGGGCTCAAGGGCGCACTCGGCATGGCAGGAGCGATTGGGCTCGGTGCCGTCGGCGGAGCGGTTGGCGGAAGCCTTGCTGTCGGGCGGGCAAGCCAAATCGCAAAAGCCGAAGGCGCAAAAGGAATCGGCGGAATGGCGAAAGGCACTTTCGGCGCACTCAGAAGCGCTCAGCACCAAGCCAATGTAAGGCGCACAAGCATGGGCACGGAAATCAAGGACAGGCTCAACACTATTAAAGAGCTTAAAAAAGGACAATAATTATGGGACTTTTTACAAAAAAATCAAAAACAAAACAGGACAAACAAAAAAGAAATAATCCCTATTTGAACGCTCGGGAAGAATGGCTTGAGCGTTACGGCGATTATATCAAACAGGCGCGAAACTGGCGATTTTTCTCGTTTTTCGCACTCATGCTTTGCCTTGCTTCTCTTGGCATGAACTTTATGCAGGCGAGTAAATCAAGCGTAATTCCCTATATAATTGAAGTGGATAGGCTCGGGCATACGCAAGTAGTCGCCCGTGCGGACGT
>CAYJPB010000175.1:0-3893 GCA_964371955.1 uncultured Desulfovibrionaceae bacterium
TGCCGTCGAACTCTTCAAAAAAGCGACTCCAGAAGATTTCACTTTTAAAATAACAAGCCGTGGAGCGATTATCTTTGAGCTTACAAGCGGTGGAAAAATCATTGATAACGGAAAGGAAATCACCTGCACACAAGGACGTGAAGAACTTGCCGAACAATATAAAGATATGAAAATGGGGAGAAGTGTTTCTCGTGCTCCGTCAAAGGGGGTGGCTCTCTAAAAAATATTTCGCTTACGCGATTTCGCCGACATTTTGTACCGATATTTGTTTTACAAAATCCATACAAAAAGTCGGCAACTTCCGTTTTAAAGGGATTTAATCTTTTGATATTTCTTGAAGAATTTGTTGATAGGCATTGAAGAAAACGCCTATACCCGTTTGAGATTTTTCAGCAACGGCACACACCATCGCAAGGGCATTTAGCGTGTTTGGGTCTTGATTACCTTTTTCAACGTCTAAAATATTGCGCAAGCCGTAACTTGCATATTCGGAAACAAATTTTTGTGTTACACCATGAATCCCTCTATATTCGTGAAAAAGCATACCGAAAGGACTGCGTGCTAATTTGATTTCGTCTTTATTTATAGAATCAATCAGCTTTTGACTTTGTGAAAGTATTTCCCTTTCAGGACATTCAATATTGTAGGAAAGCAATTTATTTGTAATTGCAAATTCCTTGAAAAATGTGGGAATATCAATATTCATCGCTGTGAGAAGTCGCATTGCAACACTGATACTTGGCTGAACAAGCCCTCTTTCGATGCTTCGCAAGTTTGATACAACAATTTCACCACGAATACTGAGGCGAGATAGAGAAATATC
Organism: uncultured Desulfovibrionaceae bacterium; assembly: GCA_964371955.1. GTDB lineage: Bacteria > Desulfobacterota > Desulfovibrionia > Desulfovibrionales > Desulfovibrionaceae > CAYJAZ01. Next base: position 824 of record CAYJPB010000175.1, read on the forward strand.
CCTTTCCTGTCTGCACTTTTGAAGAGCTATTCCAAACGCAATAGCATTATAGAGGGGTTTTTCTGTAATTTGTTTAATGTCCATAATTAAAAATATGGGATAAATACGATTAAAATACTAGACGATATTTTTAGTATGCTATATATTGCTTGTTAAATCATTTTTGAATGAATTCAGGAGGATTTATGCGCAATATTAAGTTATTATTTTTATTTTACTTTTTTACAGTACAAGTTTGTTACTCTCAAAATTTGACAATCACCTCCTACTACCAAGCAAGAAATATTTTGGAAGAAGTCATTTATCAATCAGATGAGGAACGCATAACGCTCTATTGCCAAGCGCAATTTGATGAAGATAATAATGTAACTCTCCCCGATGGTTTCACAGCAGATAGCTACCTCAATCGACTTGAAAAAATAGAATGGGAACATGTCGTCCCGGCAGAGAATTTCGGGCGCTCTTTTACAGAGTGGCGTGACGGACACCCTCTTTGTATTGACGATGAGGGCGAACCTTTCAACGGACGAGCCTGTGCAGAGCTTACAAGTGAAGAATACCGCATGATGGCTTATGATTTGCATAATCTCTATCCTGCAATCGGAGCGGTGAACGCAAGCAGGAGCAACTATAATTTTGCAATGCTCCCCGATACGGAATCAGATTTCGGAACATGTGAAATGAAAATTGATAAGTATGACGTAACTTCTGACAGGACGTCGGAAGCTTTAGCGAACGACACAATTTCCGCGCAAATTGTGAGTGAGGATTTTGTGTCGTACAGGACGTACGACCAAAATCTATCATATCATGTTGAACCACCAGAACACGCAAGAGGCATAATCGCCAGAGCGTATCTCTACATGGAAGCCACATATCCACGCTATCAAATGAGCGACCAACAAAGACAGTTGATGAATGCTTGGAATAGAATGTATCTGCCGACTGAGTGGGAAATGGAAAGGAATAAGAGGATTCAGGAAATACAGGGGAATGTAAATGAATTTATTCATTGAGTAGATTGTAACAGCAAATAATTTTCCTTGTGTACGCTTCATCTCTCTGATAATTTATACCATATTATCAAGAAAGAGGTTTTTTATGGAAAATTCTACAATAATCCAAGGTAAAGTTGATGAAAACATCAAAAAAGCACTCTATTCATGCACGGCAGATGTAAGCTCAGCTGACTGGACAATAAACGGTGATATTTTTAACCGTGAACAATATGCCGACCAGTTAACTCAATTAATAAGAAATACAAATTGCCCTTATGTTATTGCTCTTTCCTCCGCATGGGGAACGGGTAAATCTTACTTTCTTCATGCTTGGAAGAAAAAAATAGATTGGAATACAGAAGGCGACAATTCAGATAAAATACCTTGTGTATATTTTAGCGCATGGGAAAGTGAAGAAGATTTTGACCCTGCACTTGCAGTTCTTGGTTCTGTGCGGAAAGCTTTATTGGATAAAAACTTGCTAGAAGATAATACTCTTAAAAAGGTCACTAAAAGTGTAACACAATTTCTTACTTCACCTACTAAATTGATGAAAGCGGGGCTTACAATCACAAAAGGTATTGCAAATACTCTTACACAAAATGCAATTGATGATGTGGGCATTCAAGTTTTAGAAGATTTTGTAAAAGACCCTTTAGAAGCTTACGCAAAGCAAAAAGAAAATGATATTGATTTAAAATTTTTGCTTGAACAACTTGTTGCAGAAGTACATACTCAAACAAATACCCCTGTTCTTGTGATGATTGACGAGCTTGACCGCTGTAAGCCTGATTATGTTATTAAATTACTCGAACGTATTAAGCACTTTTTCAGTATACCCAATTTAGTTTTTGTTTTAGCGATAGATAAAGGACAGTTGCTTGCAATTGTTGAACATACTTTTGGGCTAAAAGCAGAGTATTGTGAAATTTATTTAGAAAAATTTATTGATTTATTTTATGAACTTCCAAAGCCAAGCATAATGCAATATGCTAAGCACTTAATTATAAACAACCTTCAAGATGAATTTGAAGAAATAGAGAAGTCTTCTGGTGACTTAAGTGCTGTTTTGGTAGAAAATAAAAGGTACTCCACAATTTATCGAAATATGAAAGATTCACATAAGGTATATCAATACATTGTTGAACTTTACCATAAGGAAGATGATTCACTTCGTGATTTTGAAAAAAAATTTTATAAATTTTTAACAATTCGTTCTGCTTATCTACTAGATTATAAGTTTTCAGTGCTTCTTTTTTTGCGAATTATATCTAATACAGACAAATTTATAAGTGATACAAATAAAAAAATCTATAATCAATCTCTTAAAATAGAAAATCCAAATAGCCCAGCAAGATTCTTTACAATCGAATATACACTGTATATGATAATCGTGTATCAATTAATAAGAAACTTGATTGATGGAATGAATTCTAAAGCTTATGTAATATACAATACGACAGAATCAGAAGTATTAAACTTAGTTAATTCAGTTAGTGAATATACATATGAAGCGGATAGCAAAAGTAATTCAATCCAATCTGAAGTTGAAGAAAGGATTAATCAGCTTTTATCATTTACAGGAAATATAAAATTTAATTTATAAACATTATTTATCTTTAGAAAGGAAAATCATGTCAAATAAAAGAGAACAAGAAAGAGCCGAACTTCACCGTACTATATGGGGAATTGCAAATGATTTGCGTGGAACTGTAGACGGTTGGGATTTCAAGCAATATGTGCTTGGCATAATTTTCTATAGATATATTTCAGAAAATCTCACTTCATACCTAAATATTTCAGAACGTGAAGCAGGAGATACAAATTTCAATTACGCAAAACTTGCAGATGATGTTGCTATAAATGCGAAAGAAGATGTTGTTGAAACTAAAGGATTTTTTATCTTACCTAGTGAGCTGTTTTGCAATATTCAGAAAAACGCTGATAAAGATGAAAACCTCAATGAAACCCTTGAAAGAATTTTCAAGAATATTGAAGCTTCTGCAATCGGAAGTGAAAGCGAAGACAATTTCAAAGGGCTTTTTGACGATATTGATGTAAATAGCAATAAA
>CAYJPB010000176.1:0-3751 GCA_964371955.1 uncultured Desulfovibrionaceae bacterium
AAAATTGCCTAAAAAATCAAACGCTTTATACTTCGCCTGTCAGTCTTATTGTCGGCTTACATGAAGCGCTTACAATGCTTCTTGAAAATGGCTTGCAAGCTGTGTATGACAAGCAATTTGCGCTCACACAAATGACACGCAATGCAATAACCGCACTTGGTTTAGAATTGGCGGCAAAAGAACATTATGCGTGGGGAATAACAGGACTTTTCATGCCTAAAGGGCTTGATTCTAAACCTGTGGTGAAACGCATGTACGATAGATATAATATCATTGTCACCCAAGGGCAAGCCCCCATGACTGAGGAAATGATACGTATAGGGCACATGGGCTGGGTTGACTGGGCTGATATTGCTGCAGGACTTTATGCACTTGCAGAGTCGATGAATTTTGTCTACAAACGCCCAATCCCCAATAACTTTCTTGAATATGCCCTAACAGATACTTTTAAAAATATATAATAATTTCGTATTCACTCGTTCGGAGGAGATATCATGAGAAAATATTTTTTGCTTTTCGTATTTTTTTTGTTGAACGGTTGCGCAACTGTGGGCGATTCAATTTCTGTTGCATATAACACTGTCAGCAATCCTGAGGCTATTCAGACTGATTATGATGAATTCACCTTTGTCACTCAAAATAGAGTCATAAGAGGGGATCAAGTCGTTATGGTTCACCCCAATGTCAATCTCCAAGCGCCGGCAACAGCCTTGTTTGTGCCTTTTGGATTGACGCAAAACACAGCAAATGCATCTGTTGCAACACAAATTTCTCAAGGTGTTTCTCGCATTATCTGGCAACAATTCTTACAGAGAGAAGTGTTTTCAGTGTTGGAACTTGCTCAAATGAATCCACCATATAGAGTCGAAGACGCAATCGCTTACGCTCGCCAAAAAAATGCGCAATTTCTCGTAGGCGGCTATATTACCTATTACTTTGAGGGTGGCTCTACTGCAAGCACACAGCTTTCTGTGATACTTGAACTTTACGATGTTTCAAACGGTAATTTATTGTGGTCAATTGCGCATGCAGGTGAAATGCCATACGAAACCTCCAGAGATTATATTTTCTTCGAGGTAGAAACTGCTATGCCTTTTGATCCAACCTATGAAGTTGCAAGCGCCATTGGTGATGATATGGCACGCCTTCTCAGAATGTGGACATCAGGTGAAACGATTGGCGAAAGTAGCAACTCAGAGCCGGCATCGTTTTAAAAGTTTAAAAACGTGCTTTATGATTTAGTCATTTCTTATAAGTCATTTTTTAAATTCCAGAGAAATTATTTCGACTTAGAGCATTTTCAAAAAATATTAAGCCTCACATCCCGCTTTTTTGAACCAAGCTTGAGCGTCGCTTTTTGTAATGGCATGAAGTGCAGTTTTAATTGCTCCGTTTAAACAGTCCAGACTTTCTGCTTTTATTTTACGCAGTATAGATTTTACTTTACTCCACATCATTTCTATTGGATTGAAATCAGGACTATAAGGGGGTAAATACATTACTTGAGCGTTTTTACTTTCGATTAGTTTCACTACTTCAGCATTTTTGTGTGCATTTAAATTATCCACTATAACAATATCACCTTCTTTGAGCAGAGGCAATAAAGAGCTTGATATATACTTGATAAATCTGTTGAAATCGCAACCTGAAATGAAAGCCAATCATTGCGTGCTATTGCAACATCTTCTCTGTCTTGTTCTTTGGCGTGTAGAGTTTTTTTTATATGTGAAACCCAATCTTTGCAAATAATAATAGATAGTTGACACTGTAACAGCAAGATTTAGCTTGTCGCGAATTTCTTCCAGAGTTATATCAGATTGTTCTTCGAGAAGCTTGATAATGGCTGTTTGTTGCTCTTCTGAAAGTTTTTTGGGTCTGCCGGTATTTGGCATTGCCCGACACGTGCCTGTTTCTCTATATCGGCGCAGCCAATCCGTTAGAATTGAACGACTACAACCGTATATTTTGTAAGCCTGTTCCTTGCTTAGCTGTTTGCTATGTAACCCCACTTCTAAATGAATGTGAAAGTAGTGGTAGTATGCCACATCGCAACATAATGGCGCAAAGCTAACCCAAATTCCATACAAAATAATTAAACCAATGAGTATTATATGTGAAACTGTTTATTTTTCTTAGAGGAATATTATGACACAACAATTTCTTTGATTTGTGAGCGCTGAAAAAAGCGGCTATTCTAAAGTGCGTGTTTAGATTAGCCGAACTCTACCTCAAATAAATTTGTTGATTCACCTGCCTCTCATATTCAGCGGCAAACAAGCTTGGATCAATTCTTATTGCTATTTAGGCTTACTATTAATACGAATTTGTTCTTTTGAGTTGCTACGCAGTGAGCTTAGTTGCATATTGACCTCTCCTATAAATGCATCCTCGCCTGAAATGTTGACCATATCTAAAGTCCAGCCTTTAATTGTCATAATTTTCAAAATATCACACACAGCAATACGCACATTTTCAGAATGATTATCTGACAAAAGTGAAATTTCAGTTGGAGCATCAAGGATTTTGATAGCTTTAGTATTATTTCTAAAAGTGTTTTCTATTCCAAAAGTTTAGTGTTGTCAACCATTCCTGCTCCATAAAGCGATAAATATTTCTATATTCCTGACAATCTTTATTATAAAAATTATGTGGATTAGCCGCCTGAAATTCATATAAGAGATTGATGTATTCAACCCTTTTATTTTTGTCAATAATTAGTGGAGGCAAACCTGATTTCAACAAATGAATGTTTCCGCACAAACGTGACAGCCTGCCGTTTCCATCGGAAAATGGATGTATAGAAACAAAACTTGTATGAAATAAAGTAAAAATATCCACAGCAGTTTCTAAATTGACTTTGCCTTGAGCATTAAGCTTTTCTAACCATTCATCCATCAAACTTGGTATTTTATAGTATTGTGGATACTCGTGCTCAATAATTTTCCCAAGCTTTTCATCATACATATTAGCATAGTTATTTTCTCTTTTATATGCGCCGACAGGGTTGTAATAGTCAACTATTTTTTCTGTTTGGACAATACAATGTAGCGCGAATAAATCTTCGTGTGTAATATTCTCTTTTTTTGTAATTACATTAATTAAAAATTCTACAGCTTTGGCATGCCCATAAATCTCATTATGTTCTTTGAAAGACTTATTTTTAACAGTAATACCGTATTCAATAAAAGCCCTTGTTTCTCCAAAACTTAATGTATTACCCTCTAGTCCTGCTGATGTGTATGTCCATAAAGCAATAATAAATTCAGTGAATTCTTTTTGTTTTAATTGTGATAAATTATGAACGCAAGAAAAAGAAAGAGGATTTACATCCTTTATTTCTTTGCGTTTTGAAACAAGTTCACTGTTTTTTATATCAGTATCACTCATAACATGCTCCATATAATTTTTGTTGATTCGTCTGTCTCTCATATTCAGCGGCGAATAAGCTTGGATAAATTCTTTTGGAAAAGAAATCAATACAATTGTATATTTTCTTAGTAGCAAAAGAATTGTTGATATTTTCTTCTGCAAGCAATGCTTCATATTCCTGAACAATATTCTCTGAAAGCTGTTGATACACATTCTCCAATAATGAACATGGAAGGGAATTTTCAATTGCCATTTCACAAAAATCGGATTCTGAAACAGCCATTAAATGCTCAAACCCACCTATTGCAAAAGCAAGAGTGTTGAATTTGTTTCCATACGCACGAACACATACTAAATCATAGAATGGGGCTAATTCCCAACA
>CAYJPB010000177.1:0-3692 GCA_964371955.1 uncultured Desulfovibrionaceae bacterium
ATCTAAACTAATACATTTTATCTAACATTTTGTTCCTATTCATTCACAGTTAAGTCTTTATTAAAAGATAGTTATCTAAAAATATCTAATTAAGACCTCTGCACAATTCACAAAATTTTCCATAGAAGCAAATTTTTTCTAAAACTTATAGCTTTTTCTTTGAAGAGCCTTCTTTTCATAGTCCCATCTCTGTAATTATCTTTTTCGTGATATTACAGAGATTAGGGCACGCCTTCGCTCCGCTAAAACAGAAATAAAAAAAGCCAATTCGAATGAGAATCAGCTTTTTTTATTGCTATCTGATTGTACTTATTGCGATTGTACACCTTCGATACAAGCAAGCTTTGTAATTGAATGTATCTGCACCGGTACAATTTATCTTTGGCGTACGATATACTCCACAATCAAATCTTCACTATTGCAAGTCGCGGCACCTATGCAATGAAGAGTAAAGTCACCTATTTGTGCATCGTACTCCATTGAATTATCGTTGAGTTTAAGTATTGTAGCCACAACTTTTGCGTTTTTAAATATTGCAGAAAATCCAGTTCGTATTTCCTCACGCCCTTTAGGCATAAAATCCGGCCCATTATCACCTCTTGTCGTACGTGCCGCGCTATCATTCATGACACCATCTACTGCAAATAAACTCGCAATAGCGTCTGCATCTCCGCTATTAACAGCTGAAATATACTTTTCAAACAAGTGCATAGTCAAAAACTCCTTATATCTATTGGATATGCGCTGATTCCATCGATATTAATTAATGTCTTATTCTGTTTATATCAAGCCAAATTTCTTCGCCAAAACTTCAAGGTAGGCTTCATCACCCATGTTTTTCTTCACTTCAACAATTTGCTTTGCGTCATCGCCTACAAGGTAACGCAGTGTGTTTGTGCCGTCAGTTGCGGCTTGAAATATTACATCGGCACAACCTTCGGCGGATCCTAAAGTGAAACCTGTTGAAGAATCATTTAAAGCCTTTTGCATATTTTCAAATAATTCGGCATAAGGGTTATCAGGAGTTTCTAAACCTTCGGCAACTTTTCTTGAACGCCCCATCAAATCGGTTGCTATTGCACCCGGTTCGATAAGTTTTACCTTAACTCCAAAAGGTGCAAGCTCTGCAAATAAACCTTCGGTGAAACCTTCGATTGCAAACTTTGTGCTGTGGTAAATTGAGTGCATAGGGTAGCAAACACGTCCACCGACTGAAGAAACATTGATAAGTATACCTTTACTTTCGCGAAGCTTTGGTAAAAATGTATGAGTGCCCATAATCACACCAAATACATTAACTTCAAATGCGTCACGAATTTGTGCCTCGCTTGATATTTCAAATGGGCCGTCCAAAGAATATCCTGCATTATTAAGTAAAACATCTATGCTGTCATAAGATCTTGAAATTTCTTGGAAAGCAGATTTAATTGATTCTGCCTTGCTTACATCAAGTTTGAAGATTTTAATATTTTTGTGTGAGGTAAGCTCAGTTTCTTTTTCAGGACTTCTCATAGTTGCGGCAACATTGTAGCCTTCATTGGCAAACTTGATTGCCGCCGCTTTACCTATTCCACTGCTTGCACCTGTAATAACGATAGTTTTCATAAAATCCTCCAATTATAAGTTATGTGAACACGTCATTCCGAATTATAGCAAATAATCGATTTGAGATGATGTTGACAGGAATTATATTCGCCTGCGGCGCGCCCAAGGGAAATAATTTCCCTTGGAACCCTTATAAGTCGCATTGCTTATAAAAACATAATCGCTTGATATAAAATTGAATATTTCCAAAACTGAAATGACGTGGGTTAACACTCTACACAATGCTGAAATTTAATATTTCAAAAATTGTGTCGATGGCGATACATTCTGTGCCACATTCATCACTATTTCTTGCAACTATGCCACGAAGCATGGCAAGCTCACGCAATTTCATTTTTATGTTTTTGATAGCCATGGATTTCTCATCGCCTAAAGTATCAAAACTTATGGGCTGTTCAGCTAAATCCCAAGGAAGACATTCTTCTTTTGCTTGAGCATTTAACCCAAAAGCTGATTCGGGAAGAAAGCTTGCTATCACTTTTCCTAATTTTCCCTCATAAAAACGTTTGGCAAATTCAGCTGTAGGTGTGCTTGTATCCCCCGTACATTCGGGAAGATAATCGTCGAGCTTTGCTTCTGTTTCTTTATCCAAAATACCATGTGTTACTTGACTGACAAAGCTGTTTTCTTTACCAATTCTGTCATGGAGTGAAATAATTATTTCAATAACAGCCCAAGGAAAGTGTTTGTTTAAGTCAAGCAAAATTGAGTATACATTTTTCGCAATAATTTCTCTTTCTTTTTGTGCTTTTTCCATGATTACCCCCTATTAGAATAAGAGCGTTGCAAGCGGAATACCCACCGCAAAAGTTACAATAGTCATAATAACTGTAAATGATGTGGCATAGATTACAGGCGCATTACCCGGCATCCACTCTTTATTGCCATAAAGCATTGCACCGCCAAGTCCTGAGCCCGGAGTAAGAATTGCCAAGAGAACACCATAGATAAACAGAATTACTATAGGCATTGCGACAAATCCGTAACTGATTGCGATAGAAGCAACAATTGGAGCAAGCACAATAGCGCAAACTACTGTATTCATAACGTTTGTGATAACAATACCCATAATAATGGTGAGCGCAAGGAAAGGAAAATATCCCAAGCCTTGAAGAGTGTTTGTAAAGAGTAGTTCCAAGAAAAGCGGAACGTTCGTTGAAGGTGCACTCAAAATGCTTCCAAAGTAATAGGTTGTTGACAATAGGAAAAATAAGCCCCACGGAATACCGGCAGCAAGCTCATTCACTTTAATAAGCGGTTCTTTTTTATGATGTATAGTAATAAGCAATATGAAGATAATGTATGCACTTATCATAGTTTTAGATTTTAGATATGCGCCAATAGGAAGAGTTGCAGGCAAGATACCGGGAACCAACATAAGTAAAATGTAGGTAATAAATAAAATGACAACAGTTTTTTGCCTCCAGTTCATAGGAGGAAGTGGATTATCTTTAAGCTTTTGTGTATCAAATTTTCTTAAAGGTTCAACATCAACTCTGAAAATAAAGCGCATACAGAAAACAGTCACTAATATTCCCACTACAGACAAAGTGAATGTCATCAAAAGCCAGCTGAGCATATTTACAGGATCAAGCCCTGCTTGAGGATTTTGCCCGATAAATACATTAAGCCCTGTTGTTGCAAAGAAAGCCCCGCCCTTGATAATATCAGTGGCGAAACTCAAAACAACACCGCCAATAACGTTACCGACCAAGAAAATTGCAAGTTTATCACCCGGCTTGCTGCCGATTTCATTCAAGATAAGATAGATAATCGGCCAAAAGATGAAGGGAATGGACATATTATCTATAAGTGCGGCTACGTATGCGGCAAAATAGAGCATAGTCACAAGCATCCACGGTTTGCCCTGTAGAAAATCGCGGGTAAGCAAATAGTTTGCCACATAATTCATAATTTTAGTATTCACCATTGCGGCAACAAAAAAGAGTATGAAGAATGTGAGAAAGGTTGTAGGGTGTCCAAAATACTGTGCAATAACTGTAGGGAGAGCATATTCGGGATTTAATCCCATAAGCGCTATACCCACTAAGCTTGGCCAAAATGTGTCAACTGTAAGCCAAAGCCAG
>CAYJPB010000178.1:0-3099 GCA_964371955.1 uncultured Desulfovibrionaceae bacterium
GAGGGGGAAAACCCGCCTTGAAAGGCTAGGTTTTCCCCCTCTCGAGCTCTCCCCCGGAGGGATAATCCCTTTCCTTGCGAACTTTTTAATAAGGGAATAGAAATATTTTCAACATGCTAAAATAATTACATTTTATAAGAATGACTGTTGTGAAAAAATTTCTTACGTTTTCTCTGACGGACATAGCCGAACACACAATTAGCTAAAAAACAAGCTCCCAAGCGACTTTTCGAGTCATTTGAGAGCTTATAAATTTTTATAGTGGTAGCAAGGGGGAGATTTGAACTCTCGACAACTCGGGTATGAACCGAGTGCTCTAACCAACTGAGCTACCTTGCCACTTTAGAGTGTCAACGCTTTTCCGTATCGACAGAAAGCTTTGTATAACAAGTCAGAATATTATGCAAGCTTTTTTTTCTTTTTTGAAAATTTTTCATTTTATCGCTAAACACTTATATTATAAGAATTTTTATACATTTCTCCACACTCGCGAATGAAAGAAAAAACCATAAAAAATGTAACATACTGAAATACAATATATTTTTATAGACATTTTTTTTGTAAAATAATGGTTGTAAATTATAATATAATGTATTATATTGTATATTATGTTATTGGAGGCATTGTCTTATTGCTTAATGTAAGACAAATTTCAAACGTAGACTCTTGGAGTTAGTTATGAGTAAAAAAACGACTGATGACTCTGTTCTTTCTGTTATGAAACAGATGTTTGTCAATGTGTCTTGGAGTATGCACACAAAACTTATTGCTTTGTTTGTCGTTATTAAAGTTATCCCCCTCCTTATTATTGCCGGTTTGGCGTGGATTGAAACATCAAATATGGGAGAACAGTTTGGTGAAAGAATTACTGCGCTGAACGTTACACTTGATGAAGCATTGCAGGAAACAGGTGCGGTTGCCATCGCAGATTCACTTGCTGCCATCGAGGATCGAGCCATTAAAGAAGTTGAAAGAACGTCAACAGATTTGGCAAACCAAGTTGCAGAATTTCTTTATTCTGTTGACGGTGATATCCGCTTCCTTTCACAGCTTGAGCCGAATGAGGAAACATATCGAGCGTTTATAGAATCAAAAACATCTGCTGTTATACAGCAAAGAGACTATGTTCTCTCCGAAGACGGCACGGCATGGGTGCCCGCCGAAGAATTCCCCGAACCTATCTATTACGAATCAACCAACTCCGAAAATACCGGTTACTCCTACCGTCCTCCATCACCCATTCAAACAGAACAAATTCCGCTCTATGTAGAAATGACATTTGTTTCCCTCGCTGGGGAAGAGCTTATTAAGGTCACCACAGGCGACAGAACTGACCCCGAGCTCAGAGATGTATCCATGCGTGAAAACACTTTTGTACGTGCCGAAACCTATTTTGAAGAACTTGCAGATTTAGACACTGGTGAAATTTACGTTTCCGATGTTATCGGTGCGTATGTCGGCACACCATTTATCGGTCCTTATACGCCACAAAGTACCGCAAGCAGGGGCGTTCCTTTTGAACCTACCGAAGTTGCTTGGGCAAGTAATGAAAACCCCATGGGTAAACGCTTTGAAGGAATTATCCGTTGGGCAATGCCTGTTGAGCAAGACGGCGTGCGTATCGGTTATGTAACTCTTGCATTAAATCATGACCATATTATTGATATGATTAATTCTATCAGTCCTATGGATGAAAGATATTTTGAACTTCCCGATCCTATCCGTGGAAACTATTACTTTATTTGGGATCATAACGGAAGAAGCATTGTTCATCCTCGCCACCACTCTATGGCAGGATTTGACCCCGAAACCGGCGATCCGCAAGTGCCTTGGCTTGAAGAATCTATCTATCAGGCATGGCAGGAAAGCGGTGAAAGTTATGCCGACTTCATCGTTGATGTACCAACATTTGAAAATCAATCTATATCAAACAGCCTTGCCGGAGATCTTCTTGCACAAGGACTTGTCGGGCTTGATTGTCGCTATTTGAACAGCGCCCCTCAGTGTACGGGTTGGTTTGACTTGGCTGAACAAGGCGGCTCCGGTTCGCTCTTTATTCTTTGGAGTGGACTGAGAAAAATTTCTACCGCTGCCGCAATTCCTTATTATACAGGACAATATGGCGACTCTCTCATCGGCTTCGGACACGTTTCCGCCTCCGCCGGTGTGGACGATTTCTATGCTCCCGCTCTTGAAACCGAAGAAAAACTTGACGACCTTATCACCGCGGCAGACATTGAACTTTCCGCAGTAACCTCAGAAGCTGAATCTTATATCAATGAATCATTACTCAGCATTGCAACAACACTTTCAGTTTCAACAATAATTATGGTTGTTATTGTTATTGTTATTGCTGTTATGTTGGCATCTTCATTGACAAATATGGTTACTCATCTCTTGAAAGGTTTCGCTCGCTTCCGTAACGGTGAACGTCAATTCCGCTTCAATACAGACAGATCTGACGAACTTGGAACTTTGGCTGACTCCTTTGACGAACTTGCCGATACTTTGGTAGACAGCGTCAAAGAACCTGTTGTAATTATTGATGGAAATAAAAACATCATCTATATGAACGAAGCCGCCGAAGAGTGGTACGACAGAAACTTAGATTACAGCATAGGCCTAAACTTCTACGATATCAGCTACTATACAGAAGGTAGCGTCTATTGCCCGATTACAGCTTTGAACGAAGGAGCAAATGCACAAATAATGCATTATGAACAGCGTAATGTTTACTTCCTAGATAAAGTTGTGCGTGTGGCGTGTTCTGATTACGAAGACGACGAACCCGGTTATATGATAACTACTGTAGATATGACGGAAATTGTTCTCAACGAACAAGAAATTGATGAACAGCGTAAACTTCTCAATACCATTTTTACAGCTAGCCCCGATATGATGTGGCTCAAGAGCGTTACCGATTCAACCTATCAAATGGTAAACCCACGTTTTGCCTCAATTTATGGTAAGTATCCGACTGAATACCTTGGAAAGAGCACTGATGAAGTCTTTGACTTTGACTTTGCCCGAGAAGTGGAATCAGCGGACAGAATGTTAATCGAAAAAGGGCGCACAATTCTTAGTGAATCTACCATTAAA
>CAYJPB010000178.1:3109-3677 GCA_964371955.1 uncultured Desulfovibrionaceae bacterium
ATCTTAGAAATGCTTCGCACCCCTATGTACAACGACGAGGGCGATCTTGTAAGTATCTTTGGTATCGGACGTGATGTGACACAACGTGTTGAAGCACAAAAACGCTTGCTTGAAATTCAGCATGATTTGGAAGACGCTCTGCGTGAAGCCAATGCCGCCAACGCTGCAAAGAGTGATTTCCTTGCACGTATGAGCCATGAAATAAGAACTCCTATGAACGCAATTATCGGCTTAACAGACATATTACAGCGTTCACTTGAAAATCCTGAAATTGATCTTGATAAAATGGCAACGCAATTGCAACATATTGAAAAATCATCGAAACACTTGCTTGGCTTGCTCAATGATATCCTTGACTTATCAAAGATTGAAGCCGGAAAAATTGAAATTGAAATCAGAAAAATCGAACTTTCTGCTGTAATTCAAGCAACAGAAGCCATCATTCGCCCACGTTGCGAGGAAGGCGCGCTGAACTTTGAAATTAATTACGATAAAGCCATTAACACTGAAGTCATGGGTGATTCCTTGCGCCTCAGGCAAGTGCTTATAAACTTGCTTGGAAACGCTG
>CAYJPB010000179.1:0-3507 GCA_964371955.1 uncultured Desulfovibrionaceae bacterium
GCATATTCCAGTCAGAAACAATAAAGTCAATTTTTTCTTTATTAAGAATTTCCCATGCGGTAGTACCGTCGTCGGCTTCAACCATGTTTTGGAAACCGAGTTGTCTGAGAATGTTTTTAACAATTCTACGCATTGTTGAAAAATCGTCAACCACTAAAACTCGCATATTTGGATCATAAGGCATAGTATACTCCTCGTTATTTATATAATAATATCAGACTCATAGAGAGTCATTAAACCTTTCCGCAAAAATTTTCCTCAGTCGTGAAATGGCTTGTGAATGCAGTTGAGATACCCTGCCTTCGGTAATTTCCATAACTTCCGAAGCTTCACGCATATTCAGTTCCTCATTGTAGTAAAGAGATAATACCAGTTTTTCGCGCGGTGTCAATATTTCAATTACACTCGATACTTTATCGACAAGTTCAAGGAAAGCTGTGCTCTGATAAGGGTCGTCATCGTTACTGCTTCTGCCATCTTTGGCAACACTGTCTTGAATTGCATCGAGCGATACACACAATTGATTTTGCAATGCTTCAAGACCTATATCGACTTCTTTTTCGCTGATACCGATATGTTCGGCAATTTCTTGAGTTGTGGGAAGTCTTCCTTTTTCGTTTTCAAGCCTCCACATGGCTTGATCTATTTCACGCACTCGCGCACGAAGTGAACGAGGAAACCAATCTAATTTTCTTAATTCATCTATCATTGCGCCGCGAATGCGACTTTCTGCATAGCTGTCAAAGCGAATATTGAGTTGCGGTTTAAATTTCCCTAACGCTTCTAATAATCCGATTGTACCGGAACTGACAAGTTCATTCAAGTCAATATGTTTCGGCAATTTTGCTTTCATACGCAATGCAATAAATCGTATTTTAGGCGCATAATGTTTGACAACATTTTCTCTTTCTCTGTGATTAAAGTCAGCCCACATTTTTTGCCCTTGCTCAAACAATTCCCAAGCTTCAATTTGCGATGTTGGTTTTTCGGGTTTTGCTTTTGTTTCTGTGGGAATACTTTCGGCGCTTTCTTTATATTGTTGAAGTTTTTGAGTGAGCTTTCTTGAAGTTTTATTCGTAGGCTTTGTATAATTTTCATCTTCGGAGTTATTGATTTCGCTTAAATTTTCATTGTCATAAGTGTCGGCGTACTCATCAAAATCTTCATAAAGCAAATCTACATTTTCTTCATCGGAATCTATAGAGTTTTGGGCATAGCTCAAGTCTTCGTCAAATTCATCATAGTCAGCAATTGTCGCCTCGTATTGATTTTGCGAATGAATGTCTTGCTCAAATAAATCATTATTATTGTCTTGCAAGTATTTTCTTAGGTTTTTTCTTGAGTTGTCCATAATAATAAACCTTTATAGCGTATTAATTTCTGTCGAACAAGAGTTTTTTCCAGAAGAATTTAATATTTCCATCGTCCGTTTTACTTACATCAAGATTTAGAATATTGTTGACTACAGCCTGTAATGCTAAAACAGCAGGCGCATTTTCACTTACCAAACTGAAAGGTTTTTGCATAATAACCGCTTTTCTAATGATTGGATCTTTAGGAATTGCACCAAGGTAGCTGAGGATAATACTGTCTAGGAAGTGATCGCAAGCAACACCTAAACGTGAAAAAACTTCTTTTGCTTGTTTAGGGTTATCCGCCATATTCACAATAACCTTAAACTGATTCACGCCATGATTGCTGCTCAACACCTTGATAAGTGCATACGCATCGGTAAGAGAGGTGGGTTCCGGGGTAAGAACAACAATTCTCTCTTGCGCTGCAATATTGAAATACAGCACATTATCATGAATACCGGCTCCGGTATCAACAATAAGATAGTCAATATCATCGTCCATATTATCCATACTTTCAAGAAGATTCATTTTCTGACCGGAGGAAAGAGCCGCCATGTCGTTAACTCCTGATGAAGCAGGAAGAATGGAAAAACCAAAAGGCGTTCTGAAAATAATTTCTTCAAGAGTTGCTTCGCTTGTGAAAAAGTGCGAGAGATTGAGAGGTGGAGTTATTCCAAGCAAAACATCAACGTTTGCAAGCCCTAAGTCAGCATCGAGCAACAGAACTTTTTTGCCCTTTTCGGCAAGCAAGCAGGCAATATTTACCGATAGGTTTGTTTTTCCCACGCCCCCTTTACCCGAGGTGACGCTAAGAACAATTGGTGAAGAACTCATTTTAATCTCCGCTGATAATCGTGTTATAGGTTAATTCGATAATCATGTTATAAGGTTAGTGTATATCTTCCTTCGTGGGAAGTTGTTGTTTCAATAATATTCGCCATACAAGCGATGCTTTTGCAGCACAGAGACTATTATTAAGCTCCGATCCAAAGGAAAGAGCGCTAATAGGTAACTTTGTACGAGCAGAAATATTCACCATAGCTCCATACTGTATACTTTCGTCAAGTTTTGTCCAAACTATACCCATTGGAAGGTCACATGTGTATTGTTTTACAAAAGTATTCAGCTGTGTTGAGGAATAGTGCGGACTTAAACACAAATGACAAGAGATATTTTGCTTTACTTGTGCAAGCCCATAATTTTCAAAGCGTTGCGCAAGAGTTTCGTTCTTTGACAAGGCTTGAAAATCAATAAATACATGATCAAAATCAATTGTATCTTTAATCGCTTTCACAAAAGATTTTTTGTCTGTCGCTTCAATTGAAGTGAAGTTTGAGAGCTCGGCAAAGTGTTTAAGCATCATTCTGCCATTGCCTCGTGTGCTGTCTACATTGATAAAAGCAATATTAATGCCAGAATTTTGACGTTTCAACATTAAAGCAAGGCGTAGAGCCGTAATTGTCTTACCAACGCCATAGGGTCCAAGCACAACATGTATGTGTTGCTGCCAAAAATTTGACTCAAAATCTTGTACAGGAACGGTATCTGCCAAAGCACTGAGCACGGATCCTTCGTATTGAGGAAGGGTAAGTCTGTTATATAATTCAACAACTATATCATTCTCAACACCTTCCCCTTGCAAATACTCTAAGGCAATTCTTTGACGCGGGCTCACTTTTTCCCAGTTGAGCGCCGGCTGCATAAGGGCATAAACATGTTCTTTGAAGCGACTCCAATCTTTGTGCCACTCTTCAAAACCCGCAGGCATAGCAGTAGAGCCGACTTCTTCAGTCTTTTTCACTTCCTGCTTATCAATTCCGGCAGTAATTTCAAAAAAGCGTTGATTATTTTTACGAAATTCCCTACTACCGAGAATTACCGCATCTTCGCCCATTTCTGCCTTAACTTGCGCAAGAACTTCTTGTGTGCTTGTTCCTTGAAAGGTACGTACCTGCATACATTTTCCAATATTAAATATAAAAGAAACAGAAAACCACTGTCAAAATATTGACTTTTTCTATTTTTATAGTTTTTATATGCAAGAATTATGCCATAACTCTCTAGACTTCCTTTAGAATTTGCTATAAAATATAAACATTTCCGAAGCATTAAACAAAGCCTTTAGAGCTGATATTTGTTTGCAGAAATTATT
>CAYJPB010000180.1:0-3478 GCA_964371955.1 uncultured Desulfovibrionaceae bacterium
TGAAAAGCTAAGTTCTTATGGTTCCAAGTAATTTCTTCAGAAAGTTGATTGATACCTACTATTGTGAGCTTTATATTATATTTCTCGCAAAATTCTATGCACTTACCATGCTCTTCTGGAGATAAATTTGATGATGTATGGAAATATTTTATCTCTTCAATTCTATCATGTTCAATTCCTGTTTTTTCAGTATCAAGACATTTTGCTAAGTCACTTAGAATTTTAGAAGCAAGATTTGATTTTGTCGTTGTGCACTCGACAAATATATATTTATTACTTTTTCCGAAGTAAATGTAGGTATCAGGAGTGCCTTTTGTTGGCTTATTTTCACCTTCTTTTGCTCCTAATGCATTTATCTGGTTAAAACCCTCTTGAAATAAAAATGAGTTGCACAGTTTATGAAATGCAGTTGGATCAAGTTCGGCAATTCCTCTTTCAACTTGGTTAATAATCATTTCTTTTCCTCCACTAAACAACTTCCCATCTAACTGTAAACACATGCTCTAAGCTACTTTGTGGGGAAACCTTCTTTCTGAGCTCTTCAATAAGACTATCCCTTTTTTCATAAATTTCATCTTCGTTTTCTTCAAGCTTTGCACGAGCCCTGCGCTTACGCTTGTTCAAGTCTTGAAGCTTCGATTGTAGGTCAAGATGGTCAGAAGTAGTAGTCGATTGGCGTATAAGCTTTTCTGTATCTCTGATTTGAATTTTTATATTTGATAGTTCCTTTTCAAGTGAAATTATCTTGTCTTCAGCCCATTTGTGAAGCCTTTCAACCTCTTCTTTTATATAGCTTAAAAACTTTTCTTCAGTCTTGGCAAGAGTGCCTTGTGCGTATCGTTCAACTTCTTTTTCAAGTTTCATATTCCATTCATCAGGAATCACACATTCACTCTTTGAACCAATGCAGTCAAATAATTTACTACAAATTTCAGGCTTTATCTGTTTTCCGTCATCGATGAAACCACAAAAAAGCAGAAACTCTTCTTGTTCTTTATGCTCGATTGATGAAATAATATATTTATGTAAGGAAAGATAGCCTGATTTTCCTTTCAATTGCTCCACAACAGATAATTTATAACCTGCATTATTCGTGATATCAAAAATTATCTTTCCTTGTGTATCTTGAATTGAAAGAGCCCTTTCTATAACATACCTTCCAAGCGGATGGCGACTTCTATAAAGCCCTGTACCACTTTTGTTTTTTGAGATGAGGCTGTATTTCCCCAAACGTATATTGTTCTCTACTTGTTTGAGAATAAAAGAGTTGTATTTGTCATAAAATTCTGCTGTATTTCCTAAAATATGTTTTGTGACATTCCAAAACAAGCGACCATATCTATCAAGATATTCATCGATATTGAATTTAAGTTTTTCGTGCACTTCGGTATCGAAGTTTTCAAAAAGCTTTGCGTGTGCTTCTTGCATAGTTTTTTTAATAGTTTCTTCAAGTTCTTTTTGTAAGAAATTGAATTCCTGTTCGATTTCTTGTGGTGTTCTGCATTTTTGATAAATTTCCAGCACTCTTTTTTCAAAGTCAATATTACTTTCAACTGCCCCTAAAACGTCGTCAGACGAACCAAACACACCTTCAAAAAGCTTAAACTTTTCTTCTAGCAATTGTGCCACTCTTACATCTGCATGATTTGAGGTGTTTATGAAGTTTATAACCACAACATCATTCTTTTGTCCGTAACGGTGACAACGCCCGATTCTTTGCTCTATGCGCTGTGGGTTCCATGGTAAATCATAGTTGATAACAAGCGAACAAAACTGTAGGTTTACACCTTCGGCAGCTGCTTCGGTAGCAATGCAAACTTCTGCTGTATTGCGGAAATATTCAATCAATGCATTACGTTTATCTGCAGATTTTGAATTTGATACCTTACCACTAAATTTATTGACTTCGTACCAATTCTTATAAATATCATTAGCTTCTTTGCCACTATTTTGCCCATTGAAGAGGACAATTTTCCCCTTATAGCCATTTTCTTCAAGAAATGCCTTAAGGTAATCTTGAGTTCTTCTACTTTCTGTAAATATTAATGCTTTACGCTTTGCACCGAGTTTTTCATTTTGTTCAAAACCAATTTTTAATCCCTCAAGTAAGCTTATAGACTTACTATCTTTCTTTATTGACCGTGCAAGATCGATAAATTCATTGAGTTTTTTAATTTCATAATTCAGTTGTGCTAAATCTATATGAGCTATATCAAATTGAATTTCTTCACTATTACTCATTTCATCAGCAGTTTCAAAATAAATTTCAAATTCGTCTTCATCAAAAATTGTATCAATTGGGCTATCTTGCTTAAGAACGCCATCTTTTATCTTTATCAACCTTTCTTTAATAGCTTCTAAAGTTTGACATACTGCTCGGGAAGAAGAGGCGAGCACTTTTCGTATAATCAATGTTGTTATCAATCTCTGCTGGGTGGGTACGGCATACGTGTTTTCTTGCTGTAAAAATGCCGATATGGATTTATATAGTTCTTGTTCCGGTTGAGATGCTTCAAACCTTTGCTGTATACTAATTCGCTTTGTATACTTCACATATTCCGTTACGTCTTTTCTGAGTGTGCGCTTACAGAAATAGGATAGCCTTTCTTTGAGGTCTGAAAGGTTTTTGCTTGAGGCGTATTGCTCACGAAAAGATTTCATATCTCCAAAAATATGTTCATCTATAACACTTGTTATTCCATAAAGCTCAGTAAGGTTATTCTGCAAAGGCGTTGCTGTGAGAAGAATTTTTTTTCTGTCTTGCGTGGCAGTTTTAATTCCTTGCCCAATCTTATTACTTACCCTATATGAATTTCGCAACTTGTGTGCTTCATCAATAACTACAATATCCCAATTTATAGATTGCAATTCATTGGCAATTTTTGAAGCATAGTTATAAGAAGTTATGATGATTTCTTCGTTATGTGAGAAATTAGTGTTCTTTGAAATAAATTCTGCATGAGTTCTGCTTTCCAGAATGAAAGTTGGCAAAGTGAACTTTTCTTCAAGCTCCAACGCCCATTGTTTTCTCAGAGAGGCAGGACATATCACAAGTTGTTTACGTTTCTGTTCTGCATGGAGTTGACACATCACAAGCCCTGCTTCAATTGTCTTTCCCAAGCCCACTTCATCGGCGAGCAAAACACCTTTTGACAGAGGTGATTTAAAAGCAAATAGAGCCGCCTCAATCTGGTGAGGATTTATTTCAAGAAGAGAGTTGAAAAGGGTTGAAGTAAGTCGTTCGTCACTTCCTCCGCTACGTCTTTGCATAAGTTCAAGGGCATGATATTTTGCATGAAAATCTGTAATTGCACTCTCTTGTTTGGCGTGAAAAATATTATATACTTTCCTCCCTCTTGCAAGTGCGTAATCCACTGTATATGCTGTTCCGCCATCTTGTCCATCATAATAACATACGAGAATTGATGAGTTATCAACTAAATAACGATTTCTTTCGTGATATGCACCGGCATAGAAT
>CAYJPB010000181.1:0-3427 GCA_964371955.1 uncultured Desulfovibrionaceae bacterium
CTGATAAATAAAAATTAAGCTGACCAGCGTACTCTGGCTTAAACTTTCCTGTTTTTAGCTCAATAACAACATAACATCTTAATTTTATATTATAAAACAACAAGTCTATATAAAAGTCATCTCCGCCAATTTCCAAATGGTACTGATTGCCTATAAAAGCAAAACCTGTACCCAGTTCAAGTAGCAATTTTGAAACATGGCTAACAAGCTCTTTTTCTATTTCTTTTTCCGTCACATTTTCTTGCAAGGAAATAAAATCAAAAATGTAAGGGTCTTTTAAAGTTTCAAGCGCAAGTTCTTTTTGCGGACTTGGAAGATGTTTTTCAAAATTTGTTGCTTTCTCTGCGAGTGCTTGTCTTTCGTAAAGATTTAACTCAAATTGATGTCTTAATGTATTAAGCGACCAAGAATTTTCTATTGTTTTATTGCTATACCATGCTCTTTCTTCATAAGATTTCACTTTATCAAGCAGGAATGTATTATGTGACCATGTCAATTGTGCAGACACTGTCTGCACAAATTCAAAATCAGAGTATTCACTTGCAAATTTAGCCATATACTTCAAATTACGGACAGAATATCCTTTAACATCCGGAAATTCAAGCTTGATATCTTTAGCCAAGTTATCAATAAATTTATTCCCCCACTCGGAATTTGCATTTATTGTTTTTCCAATGTTCCAATAGAGGCAAATAAGCTCTTTATTTGCCGATAAAACGGCATTATATCGAGCACTATGGATATGCTTTTTTATGTCTAATACAATTTGTAGATAATTTTCATTGGCGATAAGCATATTTTCTCCATTAGTTTCAATTTTCCTTATTCTACAAAGAGAATAACGCTTTTGCAAGCAGATTTATTTTACCCTATTTTAGTTTTAATTGATCATATAACTTTTTAAGCAGAAAGCTTTTCTCAACAATTTCATGTAACTGCCGAATTCGTTCTGTCACTTCTGTAACCCTCCCCAAGTTAGTTCATAGCTAAATTAGAGTTTTCATGGATAAAGAAGAAAGCTAATTGCTTGTTACCATGTGAGAATTTTTTCAATTTGAAATGACGTTGACTATTAGAATTTATACACAAATTTCAAGCTACCGGTATGGCTTTGCTGTTCAGAACCGAATGATCCATCATAGTATGCGCCAAGCGTGAAATCGCCACGCGTCCATTCTAAGCCTGCATTTGCAAGGAATGAAGTTTCATCTTCACTTGCTTGTGCATTATAACGATTGCCGAAAGTTTCCACAGCCGATTCAATATCCGCGCCTGTGAGATTTTGACGAATACCCAAGCCGATACTAGGCTTAAGCACGCTTGAACCAAGATCGTAATTGCCTTGCCATGTTAAACGTGCTTGTGCATATAAAGCACTGAAATCTATGCTATCCATGTGCATGTTATAGACACTGAGCGATGGGAAATTGAAGTCATAGCTTTGAATATTGGCATAAAGATAAGAAAGCCCTACTTCTGTTATAAGAAGATTATTCTCATTTATTCTAAATAAATAGCCTGTATTTAACGCCGTAAACAATGCCGAAGACTTGAAAGTGTCACTTGCATGCAAGGTGGCAGAAGCGTTATAATCAATTTCGTTTGAGGCAAAAGAGCCAGTCAATTGTCCGCCTATATACCAGTTATCATTGACATAATAATTTCCATGCACACCAAAAGAGAAGGCTGTGCTTTTATTTTCAAGGCTAGAGCTATTATTAATTTCCGTATGGTTCAAATCTAAGTGAAAGCCCAAGGATAATTGTGGGTTAAATGCATAACTGGCACCTGCTGTTGCTCCCATTGCCGAAGCGTAAAAATTGTATTCGTTGTTGTCGGTATATGTTCCGTATGCATCAAAAAAGGCTGTCCACGGAGTATTTGGAGTTGAACCTGCCGCAATACCTGTAGCTTCTAAAGCGCTTATTTCTTTGTCTTCATCACCTATGAACAAGTTTGGATTGATAATAAGCCCTTTGAAAAGTTGAATTGAAATATTATTTGTTGTAGCTAAAATGCCTGAAACCGTTTCAATGCTAATAGTTTCAGTTGGTTGCACAATTTCTTCTTCATTAACCGCAAGTTTTATTATTGGGCTTTGTGGTTTAGTATTATCAAGAGTTGCGACAAGAGTGTTAGATTCAGTCGCAACATCGGCAATAGAGCCAATAATTGTTTTTTGTAATTCCATTGTGGGAACATAGCCTGCGCCTGTAGATACAGTTGTATCAACAGCCACCATCTGTGCCACTTCGTATTCTTTGCCAAGTATAAAGCCTTGTTGTTCTGTGCCGGGGCGAAGAATAAGGGTTGAATTGTCAAAAGTGAGAGTTTTTCCATTATCCAACCCAAAAACCGCGTCATTTGGTTCCCATGTGCGTAAAGCGACTGCCCAAGTGGTAACGTTGAAACTTTCAGCTCCATACGCTTCGTAAGCATGTGCATAACTATTTGCATTTCCCGTTGCATTTGCAGAAGCAGTAATTATTTTTAGATTGCTGACAGTAGAATTTGCACCACGTACATATATGCCATAAGCACTTGTAATAGCCTGCTCTGTCGCAATAGTTTGCGCATTTGCACTTACGTTGATAGTGCCTGTATTGGTGACAGTATTTGCTTCTGTGCCTGTTTGGATTCCTATTGCCTTGCCGGTAACAGCAATAGTTGTGGCTATGTTTTCTGCAGTGCTTGTAATAGTGCCGGTATTGGTGAAAATGTGCTTACCTGTGCCATCAGCACGCATACCAGAGCTAGATAGATACCCCTCAATAGTCATTGTGCCATTATTGGTGAATTTATTGCCTGTAGTGGCATTAGTTGAAGCATACATACAATCAGCAACATAAGTAGTTGAAGTTACGTTAAGTTTTGCTCCTGCGTCATTTGTGAAAATATGGTTACCTGCGCCATCAGCACGCATACCAAAGCTAGATAGATTCCCGTTAATAGTCATTGTGCCGACATTTGTGAATTTATTGCCTTCATAGGCATTAGCAAGAGCAAACATACCATAAGCAAAAGAATTAGTTGAAGTTACATTAAGATTTGCCCCTGCGCCATTGGTGAAAGTGTGGTTGCCTGCGCCACTGGTACGCATACCATAAGCAAAATTATTAGTTGCTGTTACATTAAGATTTGCTCCTGCGCTATTGCTGAAAATGTGGTTACCTGTGCCATTAGCATACATACCATAGCCATAACTTTTCCCCTCAATAGTCATTGTGCCATTATTGGTGAATTTATTGCCTGTAGTGGCATCCTTATCAGCAAGCATACCATAAGCAAAAGAAGTAGTTGAAGTTACATTAAGATTTGCATTTGCGTCATTGAGAAATGTGTGGTTACCTATGCCATCAGCACGCATACCATAGCTAGTATTATCCCCCTCAATAGTCATTGTGCCAATATTGATGAATTCGTTGCC
>CAYJPB010000182.1:0-269 GCA_964371955.1 uncultured Desulfovibrionaceae bacterium
CTGTTATTGAAGACAGTATTGACAGGCGCTGTACAACAGTTGGCAGAGCTATGCCGGGTATTGAAGTTGCTATTTTTGATGCGGAAACAGATGAGCTGTTACCGCCAAATACACCCGGAGAAGTGCGCTGTAGGGGCTATAATGTTATGAAAGGCTATTATAATATGCCAGAAGCCACAAAAAATGCCATCGATGAAGAGGGTTGGCTCCACTCCGGCGATCTCGGTATTATTGATGAAGAAGGTTATCTCAGCATAACAGGGCGCATA
>CAYJPB010000182.1:279-3379 GCA_964371955.1 uncultured Desulfovibrionaceae bacterium
GATAATCAGGGGTGGTGAAAATATTTATCCTCGTGAAATTGAAGAATTTTTATTGAAAATGCCTGAAATTCACGACGTGCAAATTGTGGGAATACCCTCACGCAAATACGGCGAAGAGGTTGCCGCATTTATTATTGCAAAGCCTGAAATGGAAGTGCGCACAGAGGATGTGAGAGATTTCTGTCGAGGAAGAATTGCATGGTATAAAGTACCGCGACACATCACAATAGTAGATTCTTTTCCCATGACAGCATCGGGGAAAATTCAAAAATATAAATTGAGAGAAGCAGGCACTCAGCTCTATCCTCATCTGGTATAATAAATTTTGAGCCTGCTTTTATTTAAATCATCATTAATTGATAGGAGTTATATATGTGTGGAATAATAGGATATACAGGATTTCAACCTGCTTTACATATTGCAGTGGAAGCATTGCGCAAACTCGAATACAGAGGCTATGATTCAGCAGGAGTGTGCTTTATTGATAAAAACGCTTTTCGCACGATTAAAGCATCGGGTAAATTAGAAAACTTAGAACAAAAAATTCGTCCAGAGCTCCACTTGCCTGTGACATGTGCTATTGGGCATACACGTTGGGCTACGCACGGCGAACCAAGCGTTGAAAACGCACATCCACACATTGATAATAGCGGCAGACTTGCAATTGTTCATAACGGTATAATTGAAAATTATCTTGAGCTAAAAGAATTTTTAAAGCCTCACGGCATACAATACGCATCGGCAACCGATACAGAAGTGCTTGTGAATTTTATTGCCTACCATCTTGATAAAGAGGGCGACATTGAAAAAGCTCTTCAAGTTGCCTTGAGTCAAGTCACGGGTGCGTATGCACTTGTAATTTCAGAAATAAATTCTCCTGAAAAGTTATGGGCGGTTCGTCAAGCAGGTCCAATGCTTTTAGGCGTTGGTCAACACGAATACTTTATTGCTTCAGATGCTCCTGCATTTATAACATGGACTAAAGACGTTGTTTTTATCAATGAGGGAGAGCTTCTTTCGTGCACACCTCAAGGGTATACTTTGAAAAATCTTTCTGATTTGAAAGAAATTCAAAGAGAAGCTGTGACTTTGAAATGGGATACTGTTTCCGCTCAAAAAGAGGGATATAAGCATTTCATGCTTAAAGAAATTTTTGAACAACCTAAAGTTATTGAAGATTGTTTGCGCTCAAGAATTGTTGATAATAAAGTTGTATTGCCGGAATTAGATTCTTTGCCTATTCCTCGCAGAATACATATTGTAGCGTGTGGCACATCGTATTATGCGGGCTTGTGGGGAAAAGATATTATCGAAGAATTGTCGGGTGTTGCTGTGAGTGTTGAACTTGGTTCAGAATTTGCTTTCAGAAAACCGGCATTTTTTGACGATGAATTTGTACTGTGCCTTAGCCAGAGCGGTGAAACTGCCGACACTCTTGCCGCACTCAGAAAGGCAATACAGTCACACGTTCCGACAGTTGCCATTTGTAACGTACTCGGTGCTTCGCTTGCAAGAGAGGCGCAGGCAACGCTTTATACACATGCGGGGCCTGAAATATGTGTGGCTTCAACAAAAGCCATGATAAGTCAACTTTTACTTTTATTATTGATTGCAATATATTACGCACAGAAAAAGCAAATTAACAGCGACATGTCAGATCAATATCTTGCGGAAATAGCACAGCTTTCAGCTACTTTAGAAAAAGAATTGCCTTCAATTGCCAAAAGAGCAGAGGAGCTATCCTTAGACTATTATAAAGAAAAACATTTCTTTTTCTTGGGGCGTGGTTATCAATACCCACTCGCATTGGAAGGCGCATTGAAGGTGAAAGAATTGTCGTATATCCACGCAGAGGGGTATTCTTCAGCGGAAATGAAACACGGGCCGATTGCTTTAATCGACGATGAATTTCCTTCTTTTGTGATTGCAGGAAACGATCATTTATTTGAAAAAGTACGTTCGAATACCGAAGTAATTCAAGCACGTAAGGGAAGAACAATTGTGCTTTCCGATATTAAAGCGCCTATCACTTCAACCGATAGCTGGCAAATTCCGCTCACACAAGTACAGGCATTGCAAAGCTTCTTGATTTTGCCTGCGCTGCAACTTTTTGCCTATCATGTTGCAAATCAGCTCAATCTTGATGTCGATCAACCGAGAAATTTGGCAAAAAGCGTCACCGTCGAATAGTTTGCCCTGAATAGTTTGTTTATATTCCTTGACTTCTCCATGTGCGCAAGGTAATCTTATTTAAGAAAAATTACCTTGACTGTATGTCATGTGATTTTGTGCATTATCTTTAAACAAATTTGGAGAAGACTATGGAAAAAAAAGAAAAAAGTGTTGAAGATATGTCCATTTGGGAAGATGCCCAAAAAATGATTATCAAAGCAAAGAAAGACAATGTGGAAACCGCATGGGACAGACTGGCTCAGCAAACACCGCATTGTAATTTCTGTGAACTTGGTACAACATGTAAAAATTGTGTTATGGGACCTTGCCGTATCAGCTCAAAGGCTACACCCGGCGGAAAGCTTTCACGCGGTGTGTGCGGAGCGGATGCCGACGTTATTGTCGCTCGAAATTTTGGACGATTTATTGCGGGCGGTTCTGCCGGTCACTCCGATCACGGACGTGATGTTCTTGAAGCTTTTGAAGCAATTGTGGAAGGAAAAACAAAACATTATTCAATAAAAGAAGAAAAGAAGCTTGTTCAAATTGCAGGTGAAGTCGGTATCGAAACAGAAAATCGCACGATTGAAGACATTTCCAAAGATCTTGTCGATGTTTTTTATTCCGACTTTGGTAGCAGAAGAAAAGGGGTGAGCTTCCTTTCACGTGTGCCGGAAAAGCGCCGTCAAATTTGGGAAAATTTAGGAATTACTCCTCGCGGTATAGACAGAGAAATTGCCGAAATGATGCATAGAACTCACATGGGTTGTGATAATGATGCGCCAAATACCTTGCTCCATGCGGCGCGTTGTTCATTGGCAGATGGTTGGGCAGGCTCAATGATTGCTACCGAACTTTGCGACGTGATGTTTGGCGTGCCAAAACCTCGCATGTCTACCGTGAACCTTGGCGTTATTAAAGAAGACAC
>CAYJPB010000183.1:0-2155 GCA_964371955.1 uncultured Desulfovibrionaceae bacterium
AGAAGCACTTCGTGTTCCCTTTTACCTTATAGGTTTCAGCTTAATCCAAAGCATATGTAACTATGGTGCAACATATTTAATCGCATGGGTTGGCGGAAAATCTACTATGGATTTAAAGCTGGCAGTCTTTGAAAAAATCATGCGTAATGAACCACAATTTTTCGATCAAACAACCTCAGGTGATATTTTATTCCGCTGTAACAACGATGTTGAAGTGGCATGCGGTGGCTTACTTAACAACCTAAAAACATTTATCACACGAATAGTAACATCTATAAGCTTGATTGCGGTACTTTTATGGAACTCATGGGAACTTTCCATTATTGCACTCTCTGTCATGTTTTTTGCTCTTTTGCCACTTTCAAGGTTCAGAAAACAAATTTCGGGGCTTATGAATAAATCGGTGCTGTCCGGTTCAAGAGTGATGACACATTACAACGAAACCTTCGCAGGTAACAGAATTATTTCTTCCTACAACCTCTACAATCATCAAAATTCACGTTTTAAAGAAACCTTGGAATTTGTATTTGGCTTAACTATGCGCATGACAAAAAAATCAGGTATATTAAGCCCAATGATGCACTTCACAACCTCTATTGGCATTGCAGGGGTAATCTGGTTAGGATCTTACTTGATTTTGAACAATCACTTAACCGCAGGACAATTTGTGAGCTTTGTTGTGGCACTTGTTATGCTCTATACTCCGCTTAAAACATTGGGTCCTACTTTTGCTAATTTACAATTGTCTTTCATGGCAATGGAACGTGTGTTTAGCATACTTGACAGAGAACCTCTCATTAAAAGCAAAGAAGATGCAAAGCCGTTCAAAAGCATTGAAAGCAATATCTCTTACAATAATGTATGCTTTGAATATGTTGCAGGTAAACCTGTATTAAACAGTGTCAACCTTGAAATACCAAAAGGGCATAATGTTGCCTTTGTGGGAAATTCTGGGGGCGGCAAAACAACCATGGCAAACCTCCTTCCTCGCTTTTACGATGTTGCATCAGGCTCAATTACAATAGACGATACCGACATCAGAGATTTTGATTTAGACAGTTTGCGTGAAGAAATTTCCATAGTTTTTCAAGATAACTTCCTTTTTGCAGGCACAATACGCGAAAATATTATTCTTGGCAAAACCGATGCAACTGATGATGAGATACGTTCCGCACTTGACAGTGCTTGTTTAACAGAATTTATTGACTCGCTTGAACTGGGCTTAGAAACAGAAATAGGTGAAAGAGGGATTCTTCTTTCAGGCGGACAAAAACAAAGGGTTGCCATTGCACGAGCTTTCGTAAAAGACGCACCTATTGTTATTCTCGACGAAGCTACATCAGCTCTTGACAACCAGTCTGAAAAAGTTGTGCAAGAAGCAATAAACAACCTTATGAAAGACAGAACAGTATTCATCATCGCTCACAGACTCTCTACTGTACGCAATGCCGACAAAATTGTTGTTGTGAACCATGGTGATATTGTCGAAACAGGCACACACGAAGAGCTTATGGAAAAAGATGATTCTCTCTACAGTAAGCTGTATAAAACCAATTTAGGAAACTAAAAGTATATAGGATCAGGTATGATTTTAGTGGTAGGCGGTGCGGGCTATATTGGCTCACACATGCTAAAACATCTCTTGCCGCATGGGTACAACTGCCTTGTTTTGGATAACTTGGTCTATGGACACAAGGAAGCTGTTGATAACCAAGCTGAATTGATATACGCCGATTTGGCAGATAAAACAAGTTTGCAAAAGGTATTTGCCACACATACCATTGAGGCTGTGATACATTTTGCTGCCTATGCCTATGTCGGTGAAAGTGTGCAACACCCACAAAAATACTATCAAAACAACGTTATTGGTACACTCAATTTACTATAAACCATGTTTGAATATAATGTTAAAAATATTGTTTTTTCAAGCACATGTGCAGTTTATGGTGATCCCGTTTATATGCCAATAGATGAAAATCATCCGAAAAATCCCATCAACCCCTATGGCAAAACAAAATTGATAATTGAACAAGCTTTTGAAGATTACCATCACGCCTATGGACTGAACTATATTGCCTTGCGCTACTTCAATGCCGCGGGTGCAAGTCAAGATGGCAGCATTAGAGAAAGCCATGAGCCAGAAACGCACTTAATC
>CAYJPB010000183.1:2165-3324 GCA_964371955.1 uncultured Desulfovibrionaceae bacterium
TATAACACTCCTGACGGCACATGTATTCGTGATTATATCCACATTGAAGACTTAGCCTCTGCACATAGGTTAGCTTTAGAAAAACTCGGAGGATACAGCGGTTCAATTAATTTGGGTACGGGTATAGGAACATCTGTTAATGAAATCATCAGTAAAGCTGAAAAAGTGACTGGGAAAAAGTGTCCTGTACTATACGGAGAAAGAAGGCTCGGTGATCCTGCAAAGCTTTTTGCAGACAACAAAAAGGCAAAAGATATTTTGGGATGGAAAATACAATATGAGAATGTTGAAGATATTATAAGAACAGCTTGGAATTGGGAAGTAAATAAAAAATTTTAGCATATTGAATTATCGAAGACCACAAAAGAGCGTTCAAAAAAATTCATCTTTTAAACAAGCGGCCAGTATTACTTCTGAAATACTCATCTTTCTTTGCACTCTTATTAATTTGCAAATTATAGTATTATCGGTTAGTTTTTTCTTACCCGCAACACATATGCACTCTTAGAAAAAAATGTATAATACAATTTGAGGAAAATGATGTTCAAACTCATACCGGCTTATAAAGATTATCTTTGGGGCGGCAATCGCCTAAAAAAAGAGTATAATAAAGAATCTTCATACTCTCCTCTTGCTGAAGCCTGGGAGCTTTCCTGCCACCCTGATGGGCTTTGCACAATAGCAAGCGGTGAGTATAGAGGAAATACTCTTCAAGAATATTTAGATATTGTCGGCAAAGAAGTTTTGGGCACACTCTGTGCCGACTTTGACTCTTTCCCCCTATTGGTTAAATTTATTGATGCAAAAGATAATCTTTCCGTGCAAGTGTACCCCAATGATAGCTTTGCGCTACAATACGAGGGACAATGCGGAAAAACTGAAATGTGGTATGTGTGCGACTGCCAAGAAAATGCAATTCTCTA
This sequence comes from uncultured Desulfovibrionaceae bacterium, assembly GCA_964371955.1. Lineage (GTDB taxonomy): Bacteria > Desulfobacterota > Desulfovibrionia > Desulfovibrionales > Desulfovibrionaceae > CAYJAZ01. The sequence goes on from CAYJPB010000183.1 coordinate 3,089, forward strand.
TCATGGCTTTTCAAAAGCAATCAGCGAAGATGAATTTATAAAGCGCATACAGGATAATACTTTGCTTGAAGTTTTGAACGCTATTCCCGTAAAGAAAGGTAATGTATTTTTTATTGAAGCAGGAGAAATTCATGCTATCGGCGCAGGCATAGTGATCGCCGAAATTCAGCAAAGCTCAAACAGAAACTGTATACGTTGCGCGAAAAAGCTTATGCGGCTCAGCATCACATAAGCTT
>CAYJPB010000184.1:0-3259 GCA_964371955.1 uncultured Desulfovibrionaceae bacterium
GGGGTTTAAATCTTCTCTTTGAATATTTTCAATTAAAGCAATAGTTAAGGCTTCAGAGTCTGAATAATTACGAACAATAGCAGGCACAGTTTCAAGCCCAATCATTTTTGCGGCTCTCCAGCGTCTTTCTCCTGCAACAATTTCATACTTCTCTGCATCTATAGCTCGTACAACCAAGGGTTGCACAATCCCCTTTTCTTGAACTGAAGTAGCCAATTCTTGTAATTGTGCTTCATTAAAATATTTTCGCGGTTGAGCATGGCAAGGAATGATTGCAAGTGTAGGTAAATTTTTATAGGTATCTCCCATTCTTTTTTCTTGAACGCTTTCGCCTAAAAGTGCTCCTAAACCTCTTCCCAAGCGCGATGGTTTTGAAACTTCCTGTCCTGATTCGTTTGCTGATGCCATATCTTCTTCCTAATTCGAGATTTCTAAGCAATTATTTTTTTAAAAATAAAAATGCATGATCACGTTTCGTGTTAAATTTTCTATGCAGGGGTTTCAACATTTTTTTTCATTACAACTTCTTTTGAAAATTCTAAATATGCTTCTGCGCCCTTTGATTTGATATCGTAATGCAAGATTGATTTTCCATGACTCGGCGCTTCACTGAGGCGTACATTTCGCGGAATAATAGCTTTAAATAAAAGATTTGGAAAGCATTTTTCTACTTCACTCTTTACTTGTCGTGCAAGTTTATTGCGTGAATCATACATTGTTAAAACTATGCCGAGCAAGTCAAGTTCCGGATTCAAGCGTTTTTTAACCAATTCATATGTTTGCATAAGTTTTACAATTCCCTCAAGTGCAAAAAATTCACATTGCAGAGGAATAAGCAATTCTTTCGCTGCACACAAGCAGTTGAGCGTGATAAGCCCCAAAGACGGCGGACAATCTAATATGATAAAATCGTATTGATCTCTGATGCCTTCCAATAATTCAGAAAGATAGAATTCGCGTGCCATTTTATCCACAAGTTCAATCTCAATTCCCACCAAGTCAGTAGACGAGGGCAGAAGTTTGAGATAAGGAGTTGAAGTTTGCAATAAACTTTCTTCTAATTCGTCAAAATTAAAAAAGGCTGTATAGAGATTTTTTTCTAATTTTTCTTGTTCATAGCCCAGTGCAGATGTGGAGTTTGCTTGAGGATCACAATCCACCAAAAGCACTTTATTCTCCATTATTGCAAGCGAAGAAGCCAAATTAACGGCAGTAGTAGTTTTTCCTACTCCACCCTTTTGGTTCGCAACCGCTATAATTCGTGACATATTCGCCTCCACAATCATTTGAAACAAATATATACAAGCTTTTAATTAATTGCAAGAAAACTCTGCTAAGAAAAAAATTTATTCGTATGTCAATTCATTTGTAACTTTGGGGCAAAACTTACTAAACGAAGAAAAAATGACATAAAAAAGAGCCCATCTGCACAACAAGGTTTCCCCTGCAGAGATGAGCTCCCACAAAAACTCACATGAGTTTCAAATAACTATTCGTCGCCGAATTTAAGGAATCCGGGTTCGATATCAACCATACAGTTTACGATAAGTTCAACAAGTCCGCCGTAGTGGATGTTGTATTCTTCAGAAAGCTTGTGGATATCAAGAATTTCACGGATTTGTCCCTTACAGTTTGAACAAGGAGCACAAACATATTTCTTGATTGATGGATCGAGACAATCAGCAAAAGCGTTCGCAATTTGTTCAATTTTCTTACGACCGGAAACCATCATTCTCCAAGGCTCGATATCGTTACGGGTCATAATAGCAAAACCTGATCCTCCGCCACAGCAGTAGTTTTCAGCACCGTGTGGATGCATTTCTCTAAATTGTGGAGCGATTGCATGCAATACATCACGTTGTGGTTTGCTGATACCCATAAGGCGAGCAATGTTACAAGGATCGTGAAGAGTTACAGGGAAGTTGTTACGTGACGGATCAAGTTTCAATTTGCCTTCAAGCACTAAATCGCGCAAGATTGGGAAGCAAGATTCACGAGGAACATTCAACGCTTCAGGAAGAACACGGTCGGCAATAACTGTGAGAGCTTTGTGAGCGTGTCCACATTCAGCCATAACAATTTTCTTTACGCCGAGTTTTGCAGCTGCTTGCGCGTGCAATAAAGCTGTACGAGCGAACTGAGCGTCGTCGTAGAAAACGCCGTAGTTGATTGAGTCATAAGCGGCTAAGTCACTTGAAAGAGTCCAAGAAAGACCTGCTTTTTCAAAGATAATTGAGAAAGCCGCAATGTTATCCGGCCATGCAATAACTTCACCGGCATTGTGGATAAGAAGAATATCGGCGCCTTCAACATCCCAAGGTGTTTGAAATTCAAAACCTGTTTCTTCTGAGAAGTCTTCATCAATAAATTCAATGCTTTCCTTACAAACTTCACCGGTCATACCGGTTGAAGAGCCTTTTTCTAATTGGAACATTGAACCTCTTTCGTGCAATTCTTTTGGATACCAACCAAATTCTTGGCTGAAAAGTTTGCGGATTTCACGAGCGATCAAGCCGTTATCGATAGAGATTGGGCACACTTGTGAACAACGGCGGCAAAGGTTACAACGATAAGCCAATTCAGCAAGACGTGAAATGGTTTTAAAGTTAAGTTCAAAATCACCGTAACGCAATTTTGCGAAAGGTTCTTTTTTGATGTAAAGTTTGTAAATACGGCGGAAAACTTCTGAACGGAAGTTCGGGCGATAGTATTCGTTATTATTGGTTGCTTCATACAAGTGACAAGCGTCTGAACAAGAGTTACACTGCGCACAATATTCCAAGCTTGTTTCAAGCATAGGAAGGAATGTCCAGTTATTTTCTTCGGTAAGTAATTTTCTGAAACCGTTCAAGAATTTTTCTACCAAAGCGTCTTCTTCTTCCTTGCTTTTTGGCACAGGAATTTGAAGCATTGAAACAGTGTCTACGGTTGCGCAGAAATCTGCTTCTTGTTCGGGTGTCCAAGGTGTCCAATCATGGTCATGAATTTTCACATGTGGCACCGGTTTAAGGTCTTTATGAATATCAAGCTCGATAAGGAGTCCATCTTTTTTTGATATATCGTCGAGTCTAAAGTTTTGCATTGTCCATGCTCCTTCGTGGAATAAATTTTCAGTATAGAAAATAATAAGATATTAATTTTGTGTTGATAAAGAAATTATTCTTCTTCTTTTTTTGCTGCGGGGTTGAACATTGCAATTTCAGCCCAAGTTTTTTGTCCGTCTCCATTGATATGTTCGGCTGACCATGTTGGCTTACGG
>CAYJPB010000185.1:0-3224 GCA_964371955.1 uncultured Desulfovibrionaceae bacterium
TTATGTTGAAAATATTTCTATTCCCCTATTAAAAAGTTCGCAAGGAAAGGGGAAGAGCTCGAGAGGGGGAAAACCTACCCTTTCAATGCTGGTTTTCCCCCTCTCGAATTTCTTACCATTTTTTTCTTGCGATAACCCTGTTATTATTTCTAATTTTGCTTGACCATTGAGCTCTAATTGTATATTTTCAATGCATGGAAAAACTCAACTCAAAACCGAAGAAAGACAAAGATAAAGAAAAAGAAAAAACTCCTCCTCCAAAAGCGCAAAGTCTAAAACTTGCCAAAGAATTTGCAGGATTGTTTTTTCTGTTTCTCGGTGCGCTTATATTTGTTTCGCTTATCAGCTACTCACCCTCCGATCCTACACTAAATACAAGTCTACCTCAGAATGCAGTTATTCAAAATCATGTTGGTCTCATTGGAGCGTATCTCAGCGCATTATTAGTTGATTTTTTTGGCTTAGGCTCATACGTATGGTCTTTTTTATTTATAGGGCTTGGCGGTGGCTTTGTTACAAAATGGTTACTCATCGCGTGGTGGCGTTTTTTAGGTTATATACTTTTTGGTATTAGCTTAATTACTTTAGCATCGGCGTGGAGTTTACAAATTCATACCATTCTTGGCGGCGGATATGCAGGTGATTACCTTTACATTTTGTGCCTACACTATTTTTCTCCTGTCGGTTCTGCTTTTATTTGGCTTTTTATTTTATTGTTTTCCACACAACTTATTTTCGGAATTTCATGGCTCAGCCTTTTTCGTACTGTTTTTAGCATGCTTGGTAAAGCTATTGTTCGCTTTTTTTCTAAATCAAAAGAGCAAAAAGATACTGTCATCATCAATGACCCCACAATAAAGCACAAAGAAAAAACATCATTCTTTAGTTTTTTAAAGAGAAAGAAGAAAGAAAATGATATCCCAACTCCTTCTTTAGAAATTAAAACAAGTGACGATGCTTTATCAGCCACCGAAAAAGAAGAGTTACAAAATACTATTTTCAATCTCAATACTGATCTCAGTGAAGAATCTGACAAAGAAGAGGAAATTACAGAACTTGATGCCTCACAAATAGCCGAACCCAAGAAAACAAAAAAGAAAAATGACTGGCAGCTATTTGGGAAAAAGAAGGAAGAAACACCTCAAAAAAAAGAAAGCCCAAAAGATAATTTTATTTTACCAAATCCACAACTTTTGAGCGTAACAGAACTGACAGAAGTGAAGTTCAATAAAAAACAGTGTGAAGAAAAAGGACAAGATCTTATTGATGCTCTTTTAGAGTATAATGTAGACGCAAAGCTTGAAAAAATTACTCCCGGTCCTGTTGTAACAATGTTTGAAGTACGCCTTGCCCCAGGTGTCCGAGTAGGAAAAATCACCAGTTTAGAAAACGACTTGGCAATGAAACTCAAGGCTGTTCGTATACGTATACAAGCACCAATTCCGGGGAGTGATACTGTTGGAATTGAAATTCCAAACGAAATGCGTGCCAATGTTTCATTTAGAGAACTAATCGAGGGTGAAAGTTTTAATAAGTCTAATTCTTTGCTCAGTCTTGCTATTGGTAAAGATATCAGCGGAGCTCCTTATACTACCAACTTAGCAACAATGCCTCACTTACTTGTAGCAGGTGCCACAGGAACAGGTAAAAGTGTTTCTCTCAACACAATTCTTTTGTCAATGCTCTATAAAGCAAAACCTACGGAAGTTAAATTATTGCTCGTGGATCCCAAGCGCGTTGAACTATCTATCTATCAAGATCTTCCCCACTTGGTTCACCCTGTCATTACAGAAATGGAACTGGCTAAAAATGCTCTTTTATGGGCGACTGACGAAATGGAAAGGCGATACAAATTGCTTGAAGATATGAAAGTACGCAATATTACAGGATACAATGAAAAACTATTTAGCAATACTCAACCGCACAAAGATAAAAATAATAAAATATATGTAGATAATGAAAACAAAGAAATTGTACATGAGTTTATGCCCTATCTTGTCATTATAATAGATGAATTAGCTGATTTAATGATGATGCACGGAAAGGATGTTGAACATTCTATTGTACGACTTGGGCAAAAAGCTCGAGCAGCAGGAATGCATATTATTTTAGCAACGCAACGTCCAAGTGTTAACGTCGTAACAGGGCTTATTAAAACAAACTGCCCGGGAAGAATTTCTTTCCAAGTTACCTCTAAAGTTGATTCACGCACTATCATAGATACGCAAGGTGCTGAAGCTTTACTTGGAAAGGGAGATATGCTTTTTAAAACAGACAGAGGCACTCTAGAAAGATTACACGGTGCATTTGTACCTGACAATGATGTTGAAAAAGTTGTAGAGTTTTGGAAAAAACAAGCAAAACCCGATTATAGACTTGACTTTACAGCATATGCTGAATCGGAAAAAGAAGGCACACAAGAAGTTTTATTTCAACCAAAAGATATTTCAGATGATCCTGTTTACAAAAAAGCCATTGAAATTTTACCGACTATTGAAAAATTTTCTATTTCTGCTTTACAAAGAAGATTAGGCGTTGGCTTCAATAAGGCAGCGAATATAACAGAACAACTTAAGCGTGATGGTCTTATTTAGACAATGTGCAAACTATGAATATAAGAAATATTAAAATTATTGTTGTAGGCAAAATCAAAACATCTTTTTACAAAGAAGCTTATGCACATTATATCAATAGAATTAAAAACTTTGTTACACTCGAAGAAATCAATATAAAAGATGCCGATTCACATTTATCAATAGAGGATAGAAAAAATAAAGAAGGCGATTCGATTCTCAAACATATATCTGCGCATGACTATATTATTTGCCTTGATGAGCACGGAAAATCTCTTTCGTCAGTTAATTTATCTTATAAATGTAATGATATATCTCAAGATAAAAAACTATGCTTTATTATAGGTGGAGCGTATGGACATTCGCAAGCCCTTCTTTCAAAAGCACACCTTGTTCTTTCTTTTGGAAAGCAAACTTTACCTCATGAGCTTGCTCAAGTTGTTCTGAGTGAGCAAATATTTAGGGTTTGCACAATTCTCAAAAAGACCGGTTATCATCATGAATAGGTCAAAAATATAACCTAATTTTTCTCTTTATACAATCATCAGCTCCTTATATTCATTACTTTTATAGTTTTTATTCTTTGGTGCATTATCTATATAGATTTTGGTTTCACTTCATTCAACACAAAATCCTCACTACGCAAGAAGC
>CAYJPB010000186.1:0-3208 GCA_964371955.1 uncultured Desulfovibrionaceae bacterium
AAAGTCAGAGTGGCGCAAGTCGGCACAAAGCAAATGCAGGATTTGAGTGACTACGAAATTCACAGCGCATTGGCACTTTCAACCGCCCTAAAAGCGAGGCTGCAAGGTCTTTTGCAAGCACAGAACCTTGTTCGTAGGTTACCGTCTTCTCACGGTAAAATCAACAAAAATAAGCTTCACGGTTTAGCGGTGAACGAATCAAAAGTCTTTCTACGACAACAAAAATCAACGATGATCAACACAGCTGTTCACATCTTACTCGACACTTCCGGCTCTATGCGGGACAAAATTGGAGTGGCAAATCAGGCGTGCTATGCCTTGGCGAAAGCACTTGAAAATACAAAGCACATTAGCCTCGGCGTGACGGCATTTCCGGCACTCACCGGGCCAAGAGCTCAGAGCTACAAGTATGCCTATGTTGCGCCGATTGTGAAGCATGGCGAAAGGGTAAGTCGAAAGTTCAATCTTACATTTGAGGGAGGAACTCCGCTCACGGAGTCACTTTGGTGGCTATTGCCAATCATATTTGCGCAAAAAGAAGAGCGTAAAATCATCCTCATCATCACGGATGGCGAACCTGACAACCGAGAAACCGCTCTGCACGTCATTGAATACGCACGCAAAGTCGGTGTTGAAGTCTATGGCATCGGGATTCCGCCCTGTGTGATTGAGAACATTTTGCCGTCGAACAGCGTGACACTTGAAGATATCAATCAGCTCCCACAGGCAATGTTTGGGCTACTACAAACTGCGCTTGTGGGGCATATATAAAGGAGGTGGTAGGCATGGTGAAGTGGATACCCATTGCGATTGTCGTTTTGACGGCAATCGGCGAAATCATGAAGGAGGATTAGTCAAAAAAACACGAAGAGGCTTGGCAGAGCTTGAATTGCTCTGCCTTTCTTATCAACAATTTAGCAAAAGGAAAAAATTATGGGAAGATTACTTATATTCTTAGCGGGATGTGTGACAGGCTTTGTCGCTCCGCTTGTGGCTGTAGATTTATCAAGTGAAGACTCAGCGATCAAGGATTTAGTAGGAAAATGGGCTTCAAATGGTGGTGAGGCTGATGGCACGCGCAACGATGAGGTAAACTGTACAGAAACCGATGAGCAAGGGGAGGTGACAGAAGAAAATCAAGTAAGTAGCTGATAAATATAGACAGGTCGTCGGAGATTTTCCGGCGACCTAAATATTTTATTCAACTTGTAAATTTTTTCATTTATCTATGAAATTGCCTCAACTGCTTTTATAAGCAAAGCAGAGCGGGTGAGTCCTTTTGATTTTGCAATTCTATCAATCTTTTTACGCATGTAGATAGGCATGGAGATATTTACAGGCACGACTTTGCTTTCTAAAAAGTCAAAATTGATATCTACAAGGCAGAGTGTACCATCTTTCGCTTCTTCAAGATTTACTGTTTCTTCCATAGAAAGTGGAGGAGTAGGCTCAAATTCTTCTCCATCAGCCCAAAGTTCAACAGCCTCTTGAATATTTTTTTCAATATCTTCTAGACATTCGGCACTTGCAAAGCAACCGGGAAAATCGGGCATAGTAATGCCGTAAGAGCTGTCCTCGTCTTTATGAATTATTGCTAAGTATTTCATTATTTTCACCTACTGAATTTCTATTTTTGCTTGCTTAAATATGTTGCGAACTGTGCCTAAGGGTAAATCTTTTTTCGGGTGTGGTACAATTGTTATTCTGCCGTCAGGGTGTTTCATTTTTACGTGTGACCCTTTTGTGCTGACTTTTTCAAAGCCTGCTTGCTCTAGCAGTGAAACAATAACTTTTGAATTTGTCGGAAGTTTTCCCATACTTGCTCCATTTATAGAATATACGCATCATGCGCATTCTTGTCAAGAGATTTTGCGCATTATGCGCATTTTATTTTTCATTCCATAAATCAGCTAAAGCATTTGCTGCATTTCTTTTTGTATCTTCTTGTGTGTGGATATATCGTGCTGCCATAGCAACTACTTTCCAACCCATTACGTCCATGAGGCTACGTACATCGAGAATTTTAGCTAAATTTGTGGCTACAGTATGCCGTATAGAGTGAAAGGAAATTCTGTCGAGCTTATCACGTCCCTCGTTTAGTCCAAGCTCCTTAATTGTTCTTTTGAAAAAATGCGGAGTTTCTGTTTCGTCTTCCACTTTAAAGAATGGCTTGCCGTTCGATTTTAGGAACACATAACCATTTGTATCATCTTGCTTGATGGATAACAGTAAATCGTATAACCCATCGGATAAATAGAATAATCTATTCTCCTTGTTTTTTGTATTGATGAATTGTCCGGTTTTATTTTCAAAATTTATTTGTGCCCAGCGTAAATGTGTAGCCTCTGACAAGCGACAACCTGTATTCATAGCGAATTTTACAAGGTTATAGGTAGCAATGTCAAGTTCTTGAAGACGGGCTAAAATTTTAGCAGATTCCTCACCTGTAATAACTCTTTGTCTTCTATTGTCGTGTGTTTTCTTTATTCCCAATTGTTTGGTTTTGGGTATAAAAACATTGTATCCTCTGTCTTGAGCATGTGTCAGAACGCGCCTCAGCGTTCCAATAATGTACTCTTTTGTTCTTGAAGAAAGCGCATACTCCTCTTTTTGAATTAGAGAGGCTAAAGAATCCCATTTATTCATATCAATAAGATTTATCTCAGATTCACCCAGAAGTGGCAGTATATATTTGTCCATTTGATTTCTTTCGGGGCGAACGGTTTCCTTTTTTTTGGCACTTATTGCATAAGGCAGATACACTGTTTTCCAATACTCAGAAAGTGTGATATTTGTCTGAGCAGCAAGTTTCTCGGCTTTTGCTTTAGCTTCTTCCTCTTTTTGAAGTCTTTTTCTTTTCTCTTCTAAAGTTTTATCTCCTGTGCCAAGTCTTGCATTATCTCGAAGCTCTGAAAGTCTTTGAGAGGCAATTTCCGGAGTAATACCTTGACTTGCCCAACCGACAACTTCTTCTTTATCTTTGCCATCGAGTTTATATCTGATAGAGTAGCATCTATCGAACTTGATTCCATGTTTTCTTGTCTTGTGCTCTCGATAACGCACGCCTAAGAATTTTGTTTTTATCCATTTGACTGCCGGCATCATAACCTCAACTTTTTAACTCCGGTGATATTCATAAAATCCAAATCACCAGAACAATTTTTATCCCGCTCTTATCCCGCTATTTATTGCTAAATGTGCTTATGGG
>CAYJPB010000187.1:0-939 GCA_964371955.1 uncultured Desulfovibrionaceae bacterium
GGTTGATTACTCTTGAAAAATCGCAATCATTATCCGTGTATGGCGGAATATGTTCGTTCTTATGTCCTATTGTTATAATACAAAGCGGCTCCAAGTTTTCGGGGAAATTGTGACGAGCTCTCAAGGCATCTATAGAGGCTTCGCCTGCTTTATTTGTACGATTTTTCATCTGAATCCATGTCGAACCAAGCCCAAGATTTTCAATTTCAAGTTGCATAAAAGCTGAAGCAATGCTTGCTTCTTCCACCCAAGTATCGCCTTTTGAACTGTCGCCAAGAACGATAATTGCTAAAGTTGCCGTCAAAAATGGGCTTGTGCTGTGCGCTTTACAATTGACAAAATCTTTGATTTTTTCACCGTCTTCAACCACTAAAAACTGTACCCTACGTGTGCCCATACCGGCAGGCCCAAGTAAACCTGCTTTTAGTATAGACATTTTGTCTTCTTCACTTACTTTATCAGCGGTAAATTTTCTTATTGAGCGTCTTTTCTTTATTAATTCAAGCATTTTAATTCTCCTTAATACACTTAATTTCTTGTATAAGCTGTTAAAAACTTTATATGCTACAAGTGAGTCTATGTAAATAAAAAAAGTACGCCAATCAATTAAATTCGATTGGCGCACTCATAATTTTAATTGTTAGTCTTTTGAAGAAGCGGCTTCTCTTGCTTCATCATCTATTCTCATTTGATAATAGTCCAGAGTTTCAATAAACACACCGCGCTTATTGTGTTTCCAGAAGAATTTAATAAAGCCTACAAGCATGGCGATACCAATAATAACAATTGGCAAGCCCGCAAAAGTTTTTACCATCTTCAAGCCATCTATTCCACCTGTGAGTGTGAAAATTAAAGATGCACCACCGATAAGAATAGCCCAAATAACTTTTACCATCGCAGGAGCTTCTTTTCTTGTGTCTTCGTTATTTCTATCTGTTT
>CAYJPB010000187.1:949-1728 GCA_964371955.1 uncultured Desulfovibrionaceae bacterium
ATGGAAAGTGCAGCTAAAGTTGACGCCATGGTATCGGCTAAAGTCACAAATGAAAGAGCGATAACAATAAGAGCAAGCGGTTTTAGAATATAGGCAAATGGAAGCAAGTCAAAAGCGGCAAGCATAAGAACTTCCATACCTTGTTCTTGGTATAATGCATAGAAGTCGGTAACACCGCTGAATTGTGCGTCTAAAACTGTAGCACCAAAGATACTGAACCAAATAATACTAAATACAGCAGGAACAACCCAGTGCATCAAAACAGCTTCTCTGATTGTGCGGCCATAGCTAAGACGAGCATACAATAAACCGATAAGTGGACCGTATGATAAAAAGTCTAACCACCAGAACATATTCCACCATTGCGGCCAGTTTTCACCATCACTGAAAGGAGCTGTAACAAAAGTATCTTGAATAAAATAGTTGAGGTAAGAGCCAATTGATTCTGTCATAAGGTTGCAAGCGTAGCCGGTTGGGCCAAGAATGAAGAAGAAAACCATAAGAACTAAAAAGATTTTCGCATTCTTGTCGCTGAGCCATGCAACCCCTTTATGAAGACCACTTATAGAAGTAAGAGTATACGCAATAACAATAGTGGTACAAATCGCAATAACGCTAAAATCAGTTCCGCCAACGCCAAAAAGCATTTGTAAACCTTCGTCAAGCTGTAAAAGACCCCAACCAAGTGATCCCGCAACACCGCCTATGAGTGCAAAGGCTGTAATGGTGTCAATAATAGTTGCAAATCTATTTTTGAGGGCTTTTTTACCCATAAGAAG
>CAYJPB010000187.1:1738-3058 GCA_964371955.1 uncultured Desulfovibrionaceae bacterium
AAGCCGGAGCTCACGTGAGGAGAAAGCTTAAGATTATATACCGCAAACGCAAGTACAACACCAAAGAGCATATACATAGCATAAGGGGTGAATGTCCAGTGCAAGAATGTTGTGCGCATAGCCCACAAAACCGCTTCATTGCTGCCCGGTTCAATACCAAGGCTTGGCGCAGGTTCAAAAGTAAATACCAAGGGTTCAACCGCTGCCCAGAACATAATACCGGTACCGATACCACCACAAAGTGAAATAGCAAACCATTGCCAGTATGACATTGTCGGCTTTGCTTCTTCACCACCGATTTTGATTTGTCCGATAGGGTGGAACAAGATTGTGAGTAAGAAAATAATAAATGCCATAACCATAAAGCAGATAATCCAACCAAAGTTTACCATGATGGATTCAAACCAGCCGGTTAAAGTATTTACAAATGTTGTCGCATCAATAATTCCTACAGCGATAAGCGATGCAAAAATAATGAGCGGTACAAAGAGCACGGTTTTTCTTAAGTCTTTCATATAAATCCTTTTTGACAGAAAATTTTAAAGTTTACATTTTTACATTTTACCCATTAACTTTTTGATGTTTCTTGGCTTCATTCTTACCTTAATTCTCCTTACGCATTTGTTTTAATTTTGCTATTAAATCGTACGATTTTTGAGCATTTGTGAGATTGAGAGGATTGAGTAAATCGTCGGCTTGTTTCTCTGTAAGAAGTTGTTTTTCTACAACTGCTTGAGCTATAGTTTTATTTTCTTCTTCAGCAATTTTAACAATTTCCAATCCTAAACTATAACCGTATACTGTGCTTATGACAGCAGCTAAAGCTGTTGAGTATTCAGCTTGCTTTTTACATATGTGTGTATTGACTTTTATGCCTGAAATACATTTGTCGGCAAATAAATGCATGCCTCTTTCAAGCAAATCAAAACACTCCGAAAGACATTTGAGAATGAGCGCTTCCCAAACATTTAAATTTAAATCTCCTCGTTCAACCGCCAAACTCACCGCATGTTCGTGCCCGCTAATTTGAAAATAAATTTGTATAATAAGTTCAGGTATTGTAGGGTTTATTTTTCCCGGCATAATGGAAGAGCCGGGTAATATTTCAGGCAAAGAAATTTCTCCGATACCGCTTCTCGGGCCTGAAGAAAGTAAACGTAAATCGCTTGCTATTTTTGAAAGCCCTGCTGATAACGCTTTAAGCTGATAGGCAATGCGTGAATAAAAATCAGCGTGCATCATCGAGTCAAAAAGGTTACTACTTTGTTTTACATTAATCCCAGTGAGATTTTCCAGATGAGCGTATACCTTTTCAGTATA
>CAYJPB010000188.1:0-3056 GCA_964371955.1 uncultured Desulfovibrionaceae bacterium
CCCAAAGAGCGTTATTGTGGAACCAATCGTGCGCATCTTGTGACCCTGAACCGCCTTGATCTTGCGGTAAGAAATCTTTGAAGTCCCATGTGCGAAGAACTTTACCTGTGTTTCTGTCAAGAAGGGCAATCATGTCTTCTACAGTTGACTTACCTTCAGAATAATCTTGGGTAAGAGCCATAATATTACCGTCACGAAGTTCCCAATGGTCGTGGTGATAGTTGCCGGGCATGCGGTATTCTTTAATGATTTTACCGACAAGCGTCATTTCCAACATACCTGTTGCGTTATAAGGCATACGGCTGTAACGATGTGTTCCTGTGAGGATATTGCCGTTTTCAAGGCGTTTAATATCAAACATAGTGTTTATATTGAGTATCCAGCGCAAATCACCTTTATAGTCAAAACCAAGGGGAAGTTGCTTTCCTGCAGGGGTAAGAAACATCAAATCTGTGCCGAAATAATCCAAGCTTGTCATAATGTTAAGACATTCTGAAACGCCCTCGGTAGGAAGTTTGGCGGATTTAATCGCAAATTCTTTTGATGTGCCGTCGGAAAGAGCAACAGTGACTTTTGTTTCATAATTTGCGTATAAGCCGATAACCGGAAGGATGTGGCTATCGGTAGCGTCAAAAGTATGCACAATATCTTCACGGCTGTTGCGCTTTCCGTGCACTGTAAGGGTTGCGGCTACTTTAGATGAAGTTTTGAAATGAATGAGAGCCGATAAAGGGTTGATAATATAAGGATTTACAATAACAGTTGCATTGTCTAAGTTCGGTTTTGCATCTTCAAATGCTGCTAAGAACGCTGTTTCCGCAGTGTTTTGCATTGAAATAATGTGTTCTTCATAATGATAATTAACAAAATTAGCCATTTTTTCCTCCGAGAGAAAGTGTTATGGGTTGTTATTTAAGTAACTTACAGTAAAAGGCTACATGCCTTTAGTCTGATAATGGAGTAAGTATAACAAGCTTTTTCAAACTAGATTGTCTTTTAAACGACAAAAGTCACAAAAAATATTCTTTTCACATGCGAAGCTTAACGTTCAAAAAACTATCGCATATAATGAGAATAGATTTTAGACTATAGGTATTGATATGAACAAAAAATATCTTGAATCACCCTATTTTTTACGTGAAGTAAACAGCGTGTGGCGAGAAGCCTTGCACTTGGCGCAAAAAGAAGAATTGCCGGCTAACTACTCTTGGAGAAGAGAAAGCGGAAAACTTTTTTCCTTTTTGGAAAAAGGCTGCGTACGTGTTGAAAATGTAAACATTCAAGGACAAAGACGCTTTGTGAAATATATGGAAGATGCCTGCATTATTGAAGAACTTTCTGTCTACCAAAAAAATAGCAGTATGTTTGGCAGCTTTATGACACTTGAGTCGTGCATAGTTTATCATTTTCCCGCAAATCTCTTGAAAGATAATAATTTTATACGTGAATATCCTGAATTAATAGCTAACTTACTGGAAACAATCGCACATAAAGCTGTTTCGGCGTATGACGTCCTTTCAAACTCCAATACTGACAATCCAAGACATATCATTTGTGCTTTTTTAGACACACTTGCAGAAAAATACGAGCAAAATCTTTTTGCTCCGAAATTATCACAGTCTGATTTGGCAGTGACTCTGGGAATGCACAGAAGTACTGTTTGCAAAATTATAAAAGAACTCCGTGAAGAGGGAATTATTGGAACATTCACACAAAACAAACTTGAAATATTGGATAGGGAAAAGCTTAAAAAATATGCAGGATAGTTTTTATGTGGAACCATATAAAAACTAAAATAATAAGTTTACAAAATTAAAACATTAAAAGAAATTAGTTATGTTTGAAACTTTACAAAATCTTCCGGAAAACTTAAAAACAAGCATAGTTATTGCCGAAATGGCAAATTTTAAGGGCGAAGATTGCCTTAGCTTGCGTTTTGAGCCTTCTCAAGTGATTGCGGATGCTCCTAATTTTGCTTATTTTGCTTCTGATTTTCACAATGGCACGATAGAAGTTGAACTTGCAGGAACCATAGAAGAAAATGCTCCTGAATTTGCGCGTGGTTTTATAGGTGTGGCATTTCGTATTGCTGAAAATTTATCTCCATTTGAAGGGATATATCTGCGCCCGGCAAACGGAAGAGCTGATGACCAAGTTCGCCGAAACCATACTACGCAATATTTTTCTCATCCCGGCTATGATTTTGAAGTATTCCGCAAAGAAGCTCCGGAAAAATATGAATCCTATTGTGATATTGGACTTAATGAATGGATACATGTAAAAATTACAGTCGAAAACGAAAAGGCGCGCCTGTATGTCAACCATTCAAAGCAGCCAGTGCTTATTGTGAATGACTTAAAGCTTGGTGCGCAGCAAAAAGGTGGTGTAGGGCTTTGGATAGCTCATGGAACTTTGGGCTATTTTAAAAATCTAAAAATTGAGATGGAATAAATTTAGC
Organism: uncultured Desulfovibrionaceae bacterium; assembly: GCA_964371955.1. Lineage (GTDB taxonomy): Bacteria > Desulfobacterota > Desulfovibrionia > Desulfovibrionales > Desulfovibrionaceae > CAYJAZ01. The sequence goes on from CAYJPB010000188.1 coordinate 2,459, forward strand.
AACCATCCTCTAATCCTTTCTCTTATTTAAAAATCACGTCAATCCGCTTTATAGCCAAAATATCGATTTAAGATGATGTTGACAGACATATGATTCGCCTCCGGCTGGGCCAAAGGGAATAATTCCCTTTGGAAACCCCAAAAGTTGTCTTCTATTTCAACCTGTGTAACATGCTAAATTTACATATATTTTAAAAAATTGGCTATAAAACGGATTGACGTGATCAACTACAATCCTCACAAAGCAAATAGCAATAAATTCTACCAGAGCACGTACTATACCCACAGGCTTTTTGGCGTCGATATCGGCAGTGACGAATTCTATAAAATTCTTGAGAAAGAACTGCCTCCATTTTTCAGTAGGCAGACTGCTTCAAGAATACTTGGCAATCTTATTTCTGCAAAGACTTTGAACAATCTGGATGCGCTTGGGCAAGGCCAAGAAAGGAAAATAAGGCTCGGAAACAAAGTCTGATATGAACGGGAGAGCTTTCTTCTTTGGTTACGGGGGCGATTACACAAACACTAATTCCAATTTTATTCAAAGTATGCGGATTTCATTGCTCAAAGCCGTGCATATTCACTTCTTTTGCTTGCAA
>CAYJPB010000189.1:0-3003 GCA_964371955.1 uncultured Desulfovibrionaceae bacterium
CGATGGTACCGGATTCTAAGTCCGGCGCGTCTACCAATTCCACCACCTCGGCACATTGTGTGAATGTACTGACATAAAAGCTAAAAAAGGTCAAGCTTTATTTTTTCACAAATTAATATGAAGCTTATAAAATTTATTGACTCCAAAATAGACTTAGGATATAGTGTGCGAGAAAAGATTAACAGTCGTACGACTTCTGGAGGTTTACGTGAACGCAACAAATAACAATGAGAACAAGAAAGCGATTACCATTCGCAAAATTGCTTTCTATCCAGCTTTTATCTTATTGATAGTCTGCTTGGTTTTCAGCATTATAGAACAGGATTTATTTTTTGAACTTGCAAACGCAGGAAACAACTGGCTACTCGATAACCTTGGTTGGAGCTTTAGCTTTACAGCCTTTATGTGCTTGATAACTCTTGGTGCTGTGTATATTTCGCCTCTGGGTAAAGTTGTATTGGGTGGCGAAGATGCTAAACCGCTTTTATCAAAAAGCAATTGGGCTATGATTACCCTTTGTACCACCATGGCAGCGGGGCTTATGTTCTGGGGAACAGCCGAACCTATGTATCATCTTTCCTCACCACCCGCCGGAATTGAACCTATGACTCCGCAAGCTGCAATGTTTGCAATGGAAACTATGCTTTTGCACTGGTCAGTTCTTCCTTATGCTGTATATTGTTTGCCCGTTGTTATTTTCGGTTTTGCTTTTTATAATATGAAAAAACCTTTTTCTGTTTCCTCTCAGCTTGCACCAATCAGCGATAAATTGAATATCAAAACAGATGGAAACGATATTTTCACACAAATAATTGACACAATTATGCTCTTTTGTATCGGGCTTGGTATTGCGGCAGTTATGTGTACCGGAACACTCAATATGAGCGGTGCTGTAAGAGCTTTATTCGGCATTGAACCAAGTCCTATGGTTTGGTTTGCTATTTTGGCTGTTGCAACCATAACATTTGTTTGTTCTTCTATTTCAGGCCTTTATAAAGGTATTCGTTTCTTCTCAAACCTTAACATCCGTGTGTATTTAGTCCTTATACTTTTCTTGGTTGTTATGGGGCCGACTTCCTACATTTTCGGCGGAACGGTTGAAGCTCTTGGTGGTATGTTGGCTGACTTGCCCGAACGCATGCTTATGACAGGAACATATACAGAAGATTCATGGCCGGGTTCATGGACAGTGTTTTATGCCGGAAACTGGGCAAGTTGGGCGCCTATTTCTGCCTGCTTCCTTGCTCGCCTTGGACGCGGTTATTCAATCAGAGACTTAATAAAAATCAATTTCGGTATCCCTGTTATTTTCAATATTATCTGGATGGGTGTATTTGCAAACATCGCTCTCAATTTTCAACTTACAGGAAAAATAGACCTCGTGAATGTTCTCAACACTCAAGGTGCAGAAGGTGTGGGTTATGCAATTCTTCAAGCGTTCCCACTTGGTAATATTCTCATTGTTTTCTTCTTCTTTATCAGTATAGTTTCTTTAATCACTGCGATGGACTCAACAACAAGCTCTATCGCTGCGGTAAGTACTGTAGGAATTTCACCTGAAAATCAAGAATCCCCGATGTACATGAAAATTATTTGGGGTGTTGCCCTCAGCTTGATTTCATTAATCATGCTCACAGTTTCAGGCATTGACGGCATTAAAATGCTCTCAAATCTTGGCGGATTCCCTGCGATAATGATGGAAGCCATAAGTATTGTTTGCCTTTTTATAATTATGGGGAATGTACGTAAATACGACTTGGTTTCAAAGTACATAGAAAAATAAAGAGTATCAATAACTTTTATGGAAAATACGTCCACGACCTTGCCTACAAAATTAGAGGCAGACAACAGCTTTTTACACGACGAATCACACTTTCATGGCAATGCACAATATGTGTATATGCCTGAAAGTGTGGAGCAAATACAATTAATTTTTGCTGATAGCAAAGAAAAAAATCTTTCCATCACTGTTCAAGGCGGTCGCACGGGTTTAAGCGGCTCTGCCGTGCCGATTGGCGGACTTGTTATGTGCCTTGAAAAGTTGAATAAAGTTTTACACTTTGAAGAGTGTGAAAAAGCTTTGCTCAATGGTCAACAGGCTCTCGCGTGTATTAAAGTAGAAGCAGGAATACGTTTAAGCGAACTCGAAAAGGAAATACAAAAACTTTCATTAAATAGCGAACTTTGTTTTCCTACAATGCCCACTGAGCACAGCGCAACCATAGGCGGCGTTCTTGCAATGGGGGGCAACGGCCCTCGAGGCTATTTTTACGGCGATGTAAAGCAATATATCGAAAGTATTGATGTTTGCCTTTCTGACGGAAGCATGCACACCATAAGAGCAGAAGATCCTCTTTTCGACAATATCATTGGCAGCGAAGGAACTTTGGCAGTGATTCTTGCGGTAAATCTTTACCTTATCAAAAGCCCAAGTCATTGTTGGGGGATTGCTTTCTTTTTCCCAAGTAATGAAGATATTGCAAGTTTTGTACAAGCAGTAAATGCTTTGCAGAAAAATGAGAATGAACACGCATATGTGACGAGTATTGAATATCTCGACTCAAAAACTGTGGAATGTATTGCAACATATCAACCACATATGGACAGCATTGTTGGGCTTCCTCAGGTGCCGAATGACACAGCCGGAATAGTGCTCACGGAAATTGCGTCTGAAAGTGAAGAAGCGCTTATGGAACTTGCCGAGATACTTATGGGCTATTGTGTTGAATATAATGCAGATCCCGATCAATCGTGGGCAATGTCTACCGAACAAGAAGTCCGTACTTTGCAAAATTATCGACATGCCGCAGCCGAATGTATAAATATGCAGATGGCAAAATACTCATCTTTGTGCGAAAGTATTGCCCTACTCTGCTCTGATATTGTCCTACCTGAAGATGACATTCTTTCATTATTGAAATATTATACACAAGAGATTGCAGATTCTTGTCTGGAGGCTTATATTTTCGGGCATATCGCAAGCAACCATCTCTATGTAAAAAT
>CAYJPB010000190.1:0-2985 GCA_964371955.1 uncultured Desulfovibrionaceae bacterium
GCATTATAACACAATAATCCTTCAGGACAAACATTTTGAGAATTAGATTGGCGTGTTATTCCAACTTGAAATTGCAAGGAAATTTAATCGAAACTTAAAATTTATTAGCGGGCGAAACAGGAATTACGCGTTTTGTAAGCAAGGATGCGAATATGCGAAAAAACTATAATTGCTTCTACAGAAGTTTCCGTCAGAATAGAAATAATAATGCAAAGCAGAACATAAAGCTGTGAGCACACGCACAATAAATAGATTTATCATGAAGGGATAGGAAAGATATAAATATAGTTCAGCTATGGCTGTATTTAAATCATCACTGCTTATACTTTTTATAATATTCCAATAATTTTTTTTCAGCTGTAGCACTTTGAGGCGCAATTTTATTTAGTATTTTTACCATATAGAAAGCGCCTTCTTGAGAGTGTGCTTCAATAAAGTCAGCACAGCGAATAAGAAATTGAACTTCAAGATCGCTTGGGGGTGAATATTCTGCTAAATAGTTAGCCAGCTCACTGATAGGCGCATTTGGATCGGAGAATTTTATTTCTGTATCTTTGAAATCGCTGCCTAAAAACTCCTCAAAAAGTTTGTTTTCTTCATCGCAACTGTCTTTAATGCTTTGATATTCTTCTTCAGTAAGGAAAAATTTTGTTTGAAAATATCCTGAGTCATGAATGGAAATGTGTTTAAAGTTATTATTTGACTTACCATTGATAATTGAGGGATTTTTTTTATTGAGTTCATATTGTATGCGGACTGGGGTATTTGCCTTACTTACGTTTTCTGTATGGAATTCGATTTCGTCACATGAAACTCCCATTTCTTCAAGCAAGAAACCAACCGGTCCCAAAGAATGTGTACACATTGTTTTAAAAGGGTAAAATCTAACATTATCAAAAACTTCTTTAATGTTTTTAATATATTGAATTCTAGATTCAAATGTTAAAAAATCTGCATATAAGCCTGTTTTATTGCTAGATTGAACAACAGAACAATGGAATTCATAAGGGCTTCTTATAGCAAGCATAGGCACAATTTCAAAGTCATACTGCAAAAGAAATTCTTTCAGTCTTACCAAAGAAGCAGAAGAAAGAATTGAAATATCTTCGCCGGAAATTATCACGTTTTTATCTGTTGAGAGGCATGCCTGAAGCTAGAGAAGGTAATCATTATTCAGTATTTCATAGTCTTCAATTCCCGCCCAAATGTTTTTATAAAAGAGTTCCGGTTGCTCGGTGAAGAGTGAAAAAATAGCCGGTGAATGATCTCCGGTGATAATATTACGGTATTGATCACTTGAAAAGATAGGATAGCTATAGCCTTGTTTCTCTAGGATTTCTGAATTAACTCTGCACGTTTCTTGAAATGATGAAGTTGCAGTTTTGTGAAGCCCCATGTGTAGATATATTTTTTTCATAAAAAGAGTATAAAAGAATGTTTATTTTTTTTCAAGTTCAATTTTTTGAGTATAATGCTGAATTATCATTAACTTGCTGTATTTTCGACTTTTAAAATTTGCTGTAGGCGTGCATTTGAGAGGCTTTAGAAGAGTTATTACTTGCCTACAAGCGTAAGATGAGCACTTTGTACTCCAATAAAGAAAGTTTGTTTGCAAAATCACGTTTACTTCATCATTTCCGCAATAAGGTCCGATTCTCTTCGTGTTTCTAAATTCTTCAGTTCGTCGTGTTCACTTTGATGCCAAGCGCACTGTTTTATATTTTTTGCGCCTGCCTCTTTCAGTCTTCTTTCAAGCTCTTCCCAGTCATACAGCCATCTATGTCCCCATGCGCGGAAATTTATGTTGATAAGTTCAGCCCTAGTTTTTACAAAACCTAAACCAAGTTCAGGTAAATACGGCACAATTTGATTTTCCCAATCAGGATGAGTATACGCATGAACAATGCCCACTAAATCAGGCATGGCTATACGCATAATTCCATTTGGCTTTAGCACACGCAAAAATTCTTTAATTGCTCTTTGCCCTTCTTCTACTGTGAGGTGTTCTAAAAAATGCTCATTGTAAATAAAATCTACAGAGTTATCCATAAAGGGGAGTGGGTTTCTCAAATCATAGTTTATATCTAATTTTTTAATATTGTGATCTGAGTTGTTATCAATATTTATCCAGCCTTCAAAATAGTTTTTGCCACAACCAAGATGCAGTTTGGTAGATGTATTTAGCAAAATAATTTTTGTAAGATTTTCTAATAATGTCGATTGGTTACCTAATTTTTGTAAGTCAAGAATATCACGAATAGTTTTTTTCATTTCACTCAATTTCGATTACCTCTTTTTGTCAAAATTCAAACTTGTTATTTTTCCAAAGTGAGTTTGCTCTAATTAAGTATTATGATTCTCTCGCTTGGCTTAAATATTTATAAACTATTTTTTTTTCCATGTAAAGTAATTCTAAATCAGTGAGAAAAATGCTTATGCATGCTATTCTGTATTTAAAAGAAAAACCGCCCCATAAAGAGGCGGTTAGATTTGCTTATATCATTTCAAAGTTCAGGACTTCCAAAACGGTGTCGATAGCGATACATTCGGTGCCGCAATCGTCTTCTTTTCGGGCAATTAAGCCACGTAACATGGCAAGTTCGCGTAATTTCATTTTTATGTTTACAATAGCCATTGTTTTTTCATCGCCAAGGCTTGCAATATTTATAGGTTGTTCTGCAATATCCCAAGGCAAACACTCTTCTTTTTGCTCAGTGTTGAGGGCAAAAAGAGGTTGCGATGTCAAGGTGGCAATATCAGCAGGAGTGATTGAAGCATATGAATTCATAAGTTTTAAGGCGATTTCACTTGACAATGTGCCGTCTTCATTACATTCAGGAAGATATTCATCAAGTGTTTTTTCTTCTTCTTCGGTAAGAACATTTTCTAAAACTTTTTGAACAAATGCAATCTCAGCCCCTATTCTGTCGGGAAAAGACACGGCAATTTCAATGGTTGTCCAAGGGAAATGTTTGTGTAAGCTTA
>CAYJPB010000191.1:0-2978 GCA_964371955.1 uncultured Desulfovibrionaceae bacterium
CCCTCTTTCCTTGCGAACTTTTTAATAGGGAAATAGAAATATTTTCAACATGCTAAAATAATTACATTTTATAAGAATGGTTGTTGTGAAAAAAAATTTCTTGCGTTTACCCTGATGCTAAAAGGTGAAATACTTGACAATGTGCAAGAAGCTGTGTCAGTATTATTTGTAAGCACAAGTGCACTCAGTCATTTTATAGATGAAAATGCTTAAAAAGTGGTTAAAATGAATAAAAAATACGTATACATATTGTTTTCCATGGTAATTATTTTCTGGGGGCTGAACTGGACTGTAACCAAGATTATCTTAGAATCTATCCCCCCTGTGTGGACAACAGCATTACGTGCGCTTATCGCAACATGTGCTTTATTCATTATTCAGCTTTTTACGCGCCAATGCATTATTCCTCAAAAACGTGATATGTCAATTCTTTTTGTTATCGGCTTTTTCCATTTGACTCTTTTTACGGTATTAATGTCGATGGGGTTGGAGCTTGTACCCGTCGGCAGATCTGTAGTGCTGGGATACACTACGCCGCTTTGGGTTGTGCCTGCCGCAATATTTTTCTTACGCGAATCAATAAATAAAGTGAAAATTGTCGGAGTGTTGTTAGGCGTTTTAGGTGTTTTGGTATTGATAAATCCTTTATCTATAACTCAACAAGATTCAAGTCAATTATTTGGAAGTGTTTTGCTTCTGCTTTCATCGCTTTCTTGGGCAATCAGTATAATATATACAAAATACTATACATGGTATTCAACTCCTTTTCAGCTAATTTCTTGGCAAATGCTTCTTGCGACAATTATACTTACTCTTTCCGCGCTTTATTTTGAGGGAATACCGCGCATTGATTTCACACCCCATTTGCTGAGTTTACTCGCTTATACAGGACTTTGTGCGGCAGCTTTCGGTTTTTGGGCTATGACAGAAATAACAAAGAAACTTCCTGCCGTTGAGGTTTCTTTAGGCACATTGTTGACTCCTATAGTAGGAATTGTTTGTTCGCAAATGCTTTTGGGCGAAAAGTTAGATCTTCCACTTATTGTAGGTGCAATACTTATTCTTAGCGGAGTAATTCTTTCGAGTTTTAGTTTTCAAAAGAAATAGAAAACAATGATGTTTCCTTTTTGGGCGTACTGGTATTTTACGCTTTGGTTAATGTCATCAAAACCGCCTTTGCGATTATCTCAATAGCGGATTTCAAATGCTTTTTTAATCATTTTTGTATTGTAACACCCCAGCTAATTCAGAACTAAATGAGAATTTTATGTTTTTTGCACACTCATAAGAAGTAAGATTTTCCATATTCTCATGAGGTCTTTCATAGAAATACTCAAATAAAATAACAGCCTATGCGCTTTTGAAAAAACTTTTTTCTTCAAAAAAAATTATAACTTGACATTAGTTTTTCTTCCGTTTACAACTCCCCCATACGCGGAGGGTGCGTTATTAATAAATAACACGCTGGATAAGGTATGCTTAGGCACACTTTATCCGGCTTTTTTTATGGAGAAAAACATGGATTTACTTACAGGAAATATCAAGAAAATTTATTTGAAATATCTTCTTGCTTCCTTTTAATATCTATGCAACCTACTATTTTCAATCACTTATGAAAGCTCAACTTGCCTTCTATATTTCTGTTGCAAGAGGATTTGTTATAAGCGGAATTTTTATAATGGCATTACCAACTTTCTTTTCACCTTCAATTATTTGGTTTGCAATGCCAATCACTGAATTGATAACATTTTTAGGGATTGTGTTTGTGATGAAAAAACTATCACTTAATGACAAATAAGATAAAATGTAAATTGAAATGATGTGTGAAAAATCGAAATACGTTCTAATAATGATTTGACGATTTGCCAAAAATGTGTGATACAAATAAAAAAGAGGGAAATATGGTATATGTAATTGTAAAACTGGTTGTGAAGGCTGAATGTCGGGAAGAATTCGACAAATCTATGCAAGAACTTGTAGAGAAGACAAACACTGAAAAAGGTTGTCTTCAATACGTTGTTACAGGCAATAACGAGGATAAAAATACTCTTATGCTTTTGGAAGTGTGGGAATCGGAAGCACATTTTCATGCCCATATAGAAACAGAACACTTTAAAACCCTTTTTCCAAAAGTAAGCGGATTATGCGTTGAAAAACCTGTAAGTATGAGAAACAAAAAAATATATTAAAAATAAGACCTCTGGGCAATTCATTGTGCAGAGGTCTCAAAATAGTAGGAGCAGGGTTAACCGTAATTAAGTCTGCTCCTACTATTGTATAAAAGCTTATGCTTTTGATTCGTGTTCTTCTTTCAATGTTGCCAAACGTTCGTGGAGTTCACATCCAAGGTTCCATGTTGGCGCCATATATTCTTCATTCTTTGCATGTGCTTCCAATGCGGCTTTTACTTTTTTTGGAGTAGCCGGCAATGTGGTAATGCGTACATTTGTAGCATTGGTGATAGCATTCAAAATAGCTACATGACCACTGCTCTGGAAGCCTTCGGCACAACCTGTCGACCCTTGCGGCCCATTGAAGCGCGGAGTTTCCAAGAAATGCACATTAATATCGTCAGGCACATCTGAACAACGAGCGACACCTGCACCGCCGATAGAGCCATGCTTTTTAGGATCGGCATAATCTTCACTCAAAGCATAACCGACTGAATGAGCAAATCCGCCCCAAGCTTGTCCAAGAACGCCGTGATAACTGCCGACAGTTCCTACATCGGCCGCAACATGCGCACTTGTAACAGTTGTTTTTCCTGTTTCAATGTCAACTTTTACTGTTGCTAAGAATACCATATGGTTTTGCGCAATAGCACCGTAGCCATGCCCTGTGTTCGGATCTATATCAGCCCACTTTGCTTCATGCACACCGTGGTAACGTAATGGAATATTTTCTGCAACCATTTCATCGTATGTGCGGTATGTTCCGTCTGTTTTACGCATTGCTTCAAGCATTTGATTTGCGGCATC
>CAYJPB010000192.1:0-2937 GCA_964371955.1 uncultured Desulfovibrionaceae bacterium
AACTTACATTCTCGCATAAATGCTTTTCTTTCGGGTGAAAGCCAAAGCATTGTCTATTTAGACGATATACGCAATCAAAATCAAGGACTTGCCGCGGGAAGCGCAACTTCTGCCATCACAAACGGGCTTGCAGTGTGGGCGACACCATTTTATAGCCATACAAATATAAGCGGTTTTACAGCAGGCGCTTTTAAAAGCGGAAATGAAAGTAATCTCGGAGGTTTATCTATGGGTGCGGATTACACTTTCCAAAATATGTACCGCTTTGGGCTTGCATTAAACGGCGGCGGCGGTTCATCGGAATCAAACGGTGATTTCAATAATACCACAAACGATTTTGGCTTTATCGGTGCTTCGCTTTATGGCGCAATGTATTATAATAACTTCACTTTCTCGGCGGATATGGGTTATACGCATGTCAATAATGACATTGAAATGTCCTTACCGACTTCCCTTGGTTATTCACAAGCAAATGCGGATATGGACAGCAATATCTTCACAATAGGCGCAGAAGCTTCTTATTTATACAAGACACAAATGCTTGATATTATGCCTTATCTTGGTTTGCGATATACAAATGTATACTCAAGCGCCTACGATGTGAAAGTGAGCGGCTCTACCGTTGTGCACACAGCTTCCGACAGTCAAGATATCTTCTCTCTGCCTTTGGGCGTGACGCTTTCAAAAGAATTTACGACTGTAAATGCTTGGAATGTCACACCAAGTGTAAACTTAGGCATGACATATTCTTTCGGAGACTTAGAGGCGACTTCCATATCTTCAATCCCTACAGTTGTAGGAAACGCGACCTACAATGTTGAAAATGTTGATGTATTTGCTTTCAATGGTGGAATTGGGCTTGAAATGGCGAAAGATAATATAAGCTTTGCCTTGGATTATGATTTACAAGCTTCACGCCATGAAACAAGCCATGCACTGCAAGCGACTTTTAGGTATGAATTTTAGAAAAGCTTTTGAGAGCGAGCACGACGGTATTTCTTTTGTTGTCAGAAGTCACGCCATTCTAATTTGTTTTTTATGCTTCGCATACAAAAACCTCACTGCGCAAAAAACGTGGTTTTTGCTTGTTCGCTAAAGCCTTTGTTCACTTCGCTCACATAAAATTCATTATTTTGAATAGATTTTCACCAAAATTAGAATGGCGTGGTCAGAAGTTTTCAATTCAGCTCTTTTGCTTGCAAATTATAATAATGTGTGCGACTGTCTTTCAGGGAAATGAAAAAGGTTCTTTATAAAAAACTTAGGAGTGTATTATGCAATCTAAAAATGCAATCGGTAATTTGAAGAACCGCTATAGTGCGGTGTTGAAAAAATGTAATCTTTTAAACGTTTTTGGTTCGCTTGCGATTGTGGGCGCGCTCACACTTGGCTTTGGTGTTTCCACTTCTTTTGCGGAAATTACAAATGCAGAGGGGAATACTGTAGATTCTATGTCTGCCAATCACGATCCTGCTTTGCCCAGTACAGTTCTTCAACCTACACTTGCAGTCGGCAATGATCCCATTCTCACCAACAATGGCACAATAAGTGGCGGGTATGAATATAGTTCTTTTCTGGGTACCTTTTATGTTGGTATGTTTGGTGAAGACATTGGAAATGCCATCAACTACAATTTCACCAATAATGGCTTGATTGAAATTGCAAGGGAAGAAACAACTAATCACTTTTCAGGCATAGCGGGTATGCTGGCAGAAGGTGAGGGCAACCATATTTTAACAAATAATGCTGATGGCGAAATCAGAATAAAAAATACAATCACGTCAAGCACGCAATGGGTAAATTCCTATACCCATGGTATGTTTGCTTACGATAACTCCGGCACAGCATACAATTTTACATTAACAAACAATGGCACAATCTCTCTCGAAAATACTGCAACGACAACGCATCATACTAGCTCTGCCCAATCCTATGCCTTTGCTTTGTTTGCTCAAAGCAAGGGTAGCCATGAAATATCAAACAGCGACACAATCACAATGACAAATACTGCAACTTCAACGAGTGGCGGTGTCTGGATCGATGCCTTTGCTTTGCGTGCTGATGGCGCTGGTGACCATAAGGTATCAAACAGCGGCACAATCACAATGACAAATACCGCAACTTCAGAGAGTGGAAACGCCAATATCAATGCCTATGCTTTGCGTGCTGATGGCGCTGGTGACCATAAGGTATCAAACAGCGACACAATCACAATGACAAATACCGCAACTTCAGAGAGTGGAAACGCCAATATCAATGCCTTTGCTTTGAATGCTTCCGGTACCGGTAGCCATGAGTTAACAAACAGCGGCACAATCACAATGACAAATACCGCTACATTCGCCACCACCCCCTTTTTCTCAGCTATCACTGCCTATGCTTTACATGCTGTAGGTGAAGCCAATCACACATTAACAAACAGCGACAGCGGTACAATCACAATGACAAATACCGCAACTTCAACGAACGGTGATGTAGAGAGCAACGCCAGAGCTTTGTATGTTCAGGGCAATGGTAACCACAGATTAACAAACAGCGGCGTAATTACAGTTATAAGCACAGCAAATGCAACGGGTGGTAATGCCACAGCCGATGCCTATGGTATGTATGTAAGTGGAAATAATACCTCAGGGCAAGTACATATTCTTACAAATACAGGCATTATTGATGTACAAGCCCATGCAACTGCAGGCACAGGAAAAACTGCCTCAGAACGTGCCTATGAAGCCTATGGGATCAATTCTTTCACCGTAGACACATGGGCAACTACATTAAGAACTTGGAGCGCGAATGACACTGTTTTTGGTTTGGATAATGGACAAATTCTCACATTTGCAAACGGCACAGCAGGCGCAACCCTTATTCTTCGCCCGGGAACAGCAGGACAAGGTTTTGTGATTGGGCAAACATACGATGTAGCAAAAATGGTGGCTATTG
>CAYJPB010000193.1:0-2623 GCA_964371955.1 uncultured Desulfovibrionaceae bacterium
GCAAGGGGGCACGCTCAACCTTGCGGCGCAAGGGGCTTCCATTTTGCTTGACGATTTAATTCGTGGTACAGGCACAATCAATATCAATAATAACACAAACGGCGGTTATTTCGACGGCACAATTATTGTCAGCGCCTCTACGAATCTTTTTACAGGACAAGTCAATCTTTATGGTGGTACGATAGACGTCAGCAAATTAACTTTATTCAATTCTCAACTCACACCCATTTTCAACAATCTCACTATAGAAGGCGAAAGCACGCTCAATGCGATGAATGGGGTGATGGACAGATTTGACACAAGCAAGTGGACAACAAATGCAACGCTCAACGCACGTATAGATGTGAATTTAGCAACTGCTACTGCAGATGTATTTTTCGGCAACGGAACGGAAAAAATAAATATTTCTGCTGTTCGTGTGGTTGATTCCTTAGAAAGCAGTCAAGAAGTGTTTGTGACACAAAGCAACAACAGTTTCACGCTTGAACCAACAACAGCCTATAGCCCTCTGTTAACATACGCTATTTCGGGTGAAACCCTTCAAAGCCGTGGTTCGCTCAATTTCACTCGCACAGGCTATAATCCTATGGCACTATCGACAAATGTTGTTATCTTGCAGTCAACACTCACAAATCTTGACACCACAAAGAGAGCCTTGGAAAATATGCTTGCAGTGCGTCAAGAAAATATTGATTTGCGTGAAACGCTGAGAAGAGGTGAAGAAATTTACATAGATTTGGCACACAGAACAAATTCATTTGCCGTTTACAATAGCCTAACTGACGAGCAAAAAGCCCTACTTGCAATCTATATGGATGAAAATAACCTTACTTTATCATTCCGCGGTGAAGACGACAACGGCACAGAAACAATAATCACGCTCAATGCAGATGGTACAGTGAGCATAAGTACAAGATTCAATGGCGAAGCATTGTATACAAATGTGATGAACGGCACAACGGATTACTCAAACTTGCCGCTTAACGAAAAAAATGCTCTCTTGGGTTATATGTACCAAGAGGGAATAGCCTCTATCGCACTGGAAAGTGAAACAAATGAACTCGGCACCATAAGTAATCTCATACTCAATAATGACGGCACGATGGGGGGGGCTATCACGGTTAATGCCGAATCTCTGTATACAAATATTAAAAGCGGCACGACAAACTTCAATGATTTGTCGGCTATAGAAAAAAGAGCAATTGTAGATTATATGAATCAAGAGGGAATAACTTCTCTTACATTGGGCACTTCTACAGATGCAAACGGCAACCCCACTATTCTCACACTTGAGGCAAATGGCGATGTGAAAGAAAGTAATCCACTTTCACATCTTTCTGCTGCTTCCGGCTTGGAAGAGTTGCAGACCAGAACCATCACCAATGTTTCTGCGGAATTATCCATTACCAGCATGACATTTGCGGAATTATCCATTACCGGCATGACATTTAGTGTTGCCCTCAATGAAATGCTGGCTAGTGACCCTACCGCTGATCTGCTCTTAATTACATCTGGCTCCAGTGAAGGCGGTGAAATTAGATACAGTATAACTGTCGATACAGACAGCAATTCAGACTCCGGCAACATCCTAAATACCGACTCAGGCATTATCATGAGGGGGGAAGAATTCGAAAACATGCTTAACAGCCTTCAGCTTAAAGCGCAAGTAGAGCTCCAAGAATTCGACCCGACACAAGGGTACTCTTTCGATACGAACGGAAAGTACATAGAGATAAAGGTAGTCGGCAGAGGCTTGGGCGGCGGAAGTGCGCCTGCAATTTTAGAGCAAGCCATGTATGACAACACTATGCAAAATCAATGGACTGTATGGGCTGAACCCAATGCCAATTTTGAAAACACAAACACGGGCACAGACGATATCACCACCGAAACTTTCAGCATGCTTGCAGGTTTCAGTTCAAGAAGTTATGATTTGGGCATGATTGATATGTCTTATTCTGCCTACATCGGCTTTAACGGCTCTGAAAGCAATTACAGTGCTGTAGAAACAAGACAGCAAGGCGGAACAATCGGTTTAGGCGCAACAATGAGCTACGGCAATTTCACCCTTGGCGCAACGCTGAATGCCGCTCTCACGAATAATGAAATCACCAATAACGATCCACTCAATTATTTCTATACGTCGGAAGAGTACGATTCCACAACCTTGGGCTTCGGATTAAATGCCGCCTATAGTTTCAGCTTCCAAGAGGGTAAATATAATTTGACTCCAAGCCTAGGAGTATCATACTCACACGTAAATACTGAGGATTACACAAACTCGGCAGGGCTTCTCACCGCACCCGAAGCGACGGGCACATGGAGTATTGCTCCTGCGCTGTCATTCAGTGCAAACTTTGCGTATGATATACAGCTCTATGCAAGCGCAAGTTACAACTTCCTTATCCAAGAGGATAGTGTCACCTATGTAGCAGGATTACCCGGCGAAAGTGATGATGTGGACAATTACGCGACAGTTTCTGTCGGCGCAACGAAAGAATGGAGTGATTTCTCAGTTTACGGTGAAGTAACAGGTAATATCGGCGGGCGTGAAAGCATGGGCGTTAATGCAGGATTTAAGTTCAAATTCTAAAAAAGCTTGAATTTGCGTTTTTACAAGCCC
>CAYJPB010000193.1:2649-2898 GCA_964371955.1 uncultured Desulfovibrionaceae bacterium
AAATTGCTTGTTGCTTTTCATTTCCCTTCATGGCAGTATCTTTTTGCGGTTAACTGAACAATATTTGACGAAAAAATGATTGTAACGAAAGTATACAGGCGAACCCACCGCCTTAAAATTTGATTAACCCCGTTCAATAAAGTTTTTTGCAAGCCTTTAAGATTGTGAGTATATCCGTGGGTACAACTAAACTTTGAACATGAATAGATTTGTATAATCAATGTGTTATATATAAGCTTTGCTTTCCAA
>CAYJPB010000194.1:0-2897 GCA_964371955.1 uncultured Desulfovibrionaceae bacterium
CGAAATAGAAAAAGTGCAAGTTATCGGTTCTTGGAGCATGAAACGTGATTACAGCTACACTTTTCCACGTACCGACGGTGAAGATTATACACTCAAGGGATTGAATACCATGTATTATCTTTATCCTTGGCTCAATGATTTGACCTGTGTTAATTCTCCACAAGGAAATGTCGTAAACTACGAAGCTTTGGCGGCAGAAAATCCTGACCTTGTCATTATGCGTGTGGGCGATTGCACTGTTCGCGCAGATAATATGGAAGCAACACAACGCTCAATCGACACAATAGAAGAATTGGGTATTCCGCTTGTTGTTCTGTATACTCCTCAATTTGATGAGGAATACAACCTTTCGAGTATGCGTACAGAAGCGGAAGTCATTGCTTCAATTTTCAGCGACGAACATGTCAATCAAGCGACAGAGCTTATGGATTATGTGACATCCATCGAGACAATGATACGTGAGCGCGTGGCAACTGTTCCGGAGTACGAGAAAAAATCTGTATTATATTTTGGACTCAATCCAACAGTACGCAGTGAAGGTGGTTCAGGCAATGTGCATGGAATTGACACACCGCAATCCTTTATGATTGAGCAAGTAATCAATGCCAATAATGCCTACACAGGTGTCGGAACAAACGTTCCTGTCAGTATGGAGCAGATTTATGCCTTTGACCCCGATATTATTCTTCTGCCTACAATGAACGGGTATCATCCGGCAGAAGAACTTTATTCAGCTCCTTATTACGCGCTGTTACAAGAAGTGCGCGCTGTTCGTGAACGCAACGCTTTTGCGCTTCCGTGGACTCCTATGAACTGCGCCCCACGTTTGGAATACCCTCTTGAATTACTTATCATGGCAAAAGCAGTATACCCTGAATTATTTGAAGATATTGTCTTTCACGAATTCGCCATAGAATTTTACAAAAACATATATGCTGTTAATGACGAACAGGCCGAGGGTCTTCTCTCAACACAAATATTAGATTGGACAAGAGAAATAAATTTCTAAAACACACAATGGAAAAATATTATTTTTTGCCAATACATATATAACTACTTGAAATTACAGAACAATAATTTTTACTAAAATACTTGCAAAAAATATAAAAGTGCAGTAAAAGAAATTTCATTCTACATTACACATTCTGTCAAAATCCACAGGGTGCCGCAAAGTATTTATAACAGTAGCTTTGCAAAGGATTAATGCATTGGGCGTGAAATCCGAATGGCGGTTTAGAGCAGAATGGAAGTAAAACCCAAGGAGAACTTAGTATGGCTTATGTAAGCATGAAACAAATGTTGGAAACAGGTGTCCACTTCGGTCACCAAACAAGTCGTTGGAATCCTAAAATGCGCACATACATTTTCGGCGCAAGAAACGGAATACATATCATCGACTTACAACAAACTGTTAAACTTTTCCGTGTTGCACACGACAAAATTGTTGACACAGTATCAAAGGGTGGAAAAGTATTATTTGTCGGCACAAAACGCCAAGCACAAGAAGCTATTGCAAGTGAAGCAACAAGAGCCGGGCAAATGTATGTAACCAACCGCTGGATGGGTGGTACACTCACAAACTTTGCAACCATGCAAAAAAGTATTGCACGCCTCAAAAAATTGGAAGCAATGTTTGAAGACGGCAGCGTAAATCGCTATCAAAAGAAAGAAATTCTTGAACTCCAAAGAGAAATGGACAAGCTCGAACTCGCTTTAGGCGGTATCAAAAACATGAACGGGCTTCCACAGCTCGCGTTCATAATCGATCCACATCGTGAAGATATTGCAGTGAAAGAATGTCGCAAACTTGGTATTCCTATTGTTGCAATCACTGACACTAACTGCGATCCTGACGTTATCGATTACGTTATTCCCGGTAACGACGATGCTATCCGCGCCATTAAACTTTTTGTTAATGCCATGGCAGAAGCATGTATCGAAGGGCAAGCAATCAATAAAGACGACGGTTCAATCGACCATGAAAAAGCGCTTGAAAAACAAATTAATGAACTCGAAACCGAAGCTATTGTTGAAGAAAAAGCAGAAGTTGCACAAGCAAGCGAAAATCAAGAATAATATAATATTTTTTGGAGCATTCCAAAAGGAGAATAAAAATGGCTATTACAGCTGCATTAGTTAAAGAATTGCGTGAAAAAACCGCAGCCGGCATGATGGACTGCAAAAAAGCATTGGAAGAATGTGAGGCAGACCTTGAAAAAGCGATTGACTGGTTGCGCCAAAAAGGCTTAGCAAAAGCTGCAAAACGTGCCGATCGTGCAACAAGCGAAGGTATCATCGGTTCTTGGATGTCAGACGATATGAAAGAAGCGTGCCTTGTTGAAGTTTGTTGTGAAACTGACTTTGTTGCTCGTGGTGACATGTTCATCGACCTTGTAAACACAACCACAGACGCTTTTGTAAAATCCGGCGCAGATAGCTTAGATTCTGCTTCCATGCAAGATCAAATCGCAACAGCCGTTGCTTCCATCGGTGAAAACATCACCATCGGAAAATCAGCTCGTTACAAAGCAAGCTCAACCGGCGGAATCATTGGCTTGTATGTTCACGCCAACAAAAAACTCGGTGTTCTTGTTGAACTCACAGCTGATAACGCTATCGATGCAGAAAAAGGACAAGAGCTCACAAAAAACATCGCAATGCAAATTGCCGCAGCGAATCCAATCGCAGTTTCTCCTGCCGATGTTGATAGTGAAGTTGTTGAACGTGAGCGCGAAGTTTATCGTCAAAAAGCTCGTGAAGACGGCAAACCTGAAAATATCATCGAAAAAATTGCTGAGGGCGCAGTACAAAAATTCTATAAAGAATCTTGCCTCCTCAACCAAATGTATATCCGTGACGACAAGATGTCCATTACCGACCTTTTGAAAACACAAGGT
>CAYJPB010000195.1:0-1533 GCA_964371955.1 uncultured Desulfovibrionaceae bacterium
AAAAAGCTATCCTCTAATCGCCAATTAATTCGTTCTCACTTTAGCTTTCAATCCGTCGAGATAATCTACTCATTAAACATATAACATATTGAAATTTTATATTAAAAAATATCTACCGCACAAAACAAGCCCCGATACAAACCCCTAAAATTTAGGGCTATAGCGGAGCTTCTTAGAGTCTAATTTTTCTATTTTGTTCTTAGATTTCCATGCTGAGATGTAGCAAAACTTTTTGAAACGTCATGAGATAAAATATTTTTGCTTTCTCTTCATCGACAAGAAAAATATACAACACTTATTCAGAAATTGCAAAACTTCTTTTAATGAAAATTGATTTTTTTACACAAATTTTGAGGGTATATCGCATTGCAGTTTTCAGTAAAGCAAGTGAAACAAGCTTTTTTTCGAAAATTGCTCTATTTCCGCTTGTATCAACGATTTAATGAAATTTTATGTGTGGAACAAAAATTGCTATTTTCACCCCTTTTTGTTCCACCTTTTTTTGAGGCTGTTCCAGTTTTGTAGCATGAATTGTTTCAAGATAAAAATTTATATACCAACAACTTAAGAGGTGTTGTTTCCTTTGTGTTTCTTTAGTTGTTCCAATTTTCGTTCCCGTGTTCCACCTTAAGGAAATGAAACAGTGGAACACGGAGTATTTTTTCTTTACATAAAATGTATTTCAGAGTGAGACAAGCATATTCTTCGTTATGATAAAACTCAAATTCAAGTCTTTTTTAGAATCTTACTCTCACATTCAGGCTACCTGTATGTGATTGCTGTTCTGAGCCAAATTCACCGTTATAGTTTGCGCCAATGCTGAAATTGCCGTGTGTCCATTCCAAGCCTGCATTCGCAAGAAATGTGGTGCTGTCGGAACTTACAAGCGTTTCATAGCGCGTATCAATGAGATTAAAACTTGAGCTGATATCAGAACCCGTCAAGTTTTGGCGAATTCCTACGCTCGCACTTGGGGAGAGCACGCTTGAACCTACTGCAAAATTGCCTTGCCATGTGACAGTCAAATCTGCATAAAGATTACTGTAAGAAACGTCTTGGTTGCTCAAATTGTATATGTCATACGGGGCGGCAAAGTGGAGATTATAGGCATCAGCGCTTCCGTAGAGGTATGACAAGCCGATTTCGGGAATGATGACATTACTTTTGTTGATTTCAAGCACATAGCCTGCATGTATACCCGCAAAGAAAGCGAATGTGCTAAAATCATCGCTTGCTGAACCGATGGACTGCGTATATTTGATATCGTTATTACCGAAAGCTACTGTCGCATTACCGCTCACATATAAGTTTGGATTGAAGAAATAATGCGAATGTGCACCGAATGCGAATGAGTAGGTATCGCTTTCAAGTCTGTTGCTGTCAGAATTTGAAGCATTGAAGTCGAGATGTCCGCCAAGTGCGAATTGTTCGCTGAAATTATAGGTCGCGCCGCCTGAAATACCGAAAGTACCTGAGTCATAATTATATTCGCTGTTGTCGGTATAAGAGCCGTAAGGAGTTGCGAAAAGCGTC
>CAYJPB010000195.1:1543-2888 GCA_964371955.1 uncultured Desulfovibrionaceae bacterium
ATTTTGGCATTTCAGGTATAGCATGAGAACCTGCGGCAATACCTTGATTTTCGCTTTGTGCTACTTCTTCTAGGTCAAAAGCGTTATTATACACACTTGCAATAGCATTTCTAGTTACATCGCTTACTCCGTTCAAGTGAGCGATGTGCCCGTTGAGAGTTGCCCCAACAATGGCATTTTGCGGCAATGCTACTCTGTTGAATAAAAGGCTTACGGTTGGTGCAGTTGCTGTGCCACCTAAAGTTGCGGTGAGGAAGTCCACTTCTGTTTTTACTTCTGCTATTGAGCCGTTGATTGTTGTTTGCAATTGCATATCAATGACTGCTGGGTCAGAGTTTACATCAATAGCTATCATATCTGCTACATTATATGTTTTCTCAAGCACAAAACCGCGTGTGGCAGTATCTGGGCGAACAATAAGGCTTGCGCCTGCTGTGCCGTTTGCAAAGGTGAGAACTTGTCCATTTTCCAAGCCAAAAACAGCGTCATTCTCGCTCCATGTTCTTAATGTGGTTGCCCACGTATCTACTGTGAACGAGTTATCTCCATAAGCTTCATAGGCATAGGTAGCTGCGCCTTCTACTAGCACAGAAGAATTTGCATTGATAATTCCTGTATTACTGAGCAGATGCACTGTTCCTGTTGTGGGTGTACCGCTCACAAACATACCATAGGCAGAGGCAGTGGAATTGGCAGAGGCAGAAGTGGAAGTTGCTGTTCCGCCTGTGGCAGTGACAGTGATTATGCCATTATTTGTTAATGTATGGTTGCCATAGCCAAAAGCTCGCATACCGGTGGCACGGGCATAGGCATCGGCAGAAGCAGAAGTTGCTGTTCCGCCTGTGGCAGTGACAGTGATTATGCCATTATTTGTTAATTCATGGTTGCCAATGCCATTAGCATACATAGCAAGGGCAGAGGCATAGGCATTGGCTAGGTTGGAATTGGATTCCGCTGTTCCGCCTATGGCTGTAATATTCATTGTGTCACTATTTGTTGTGGTATGCGAGCCATTGCCATAAGCATATATACCATAGGCAGAGCCAGAGGCATCGGCTAAGCTGGAATTTGATTGCGCTGTTCCGCCTGTGGCTGTAATATTCATTGTGCTACTATTTGTTAATTCATGGTTACCATTGCCTTGAGCATACATACCATAGGCAAGGGCATCGGTATCAGCAGAGTTAGCGGCAGAGGCAGAGGTGGAATTTGATTGCGCTGTTACGCCTGTGATAGTGACTGTGATTGTGTCTTCATTTGTTAATTCATGGTTGCCATCGCCAAAAGCTCGCATACCATAGGCTTCGGCATCGGCACTGGCACGGGAAGCACTAGAATTGGATTG
>CAYJPB010000196.1:0-2872 GCA_964371955.1 uncultured Desulfovibrionaceae bacterium
CTTTTGTAAGTGGGCCGTCTTCAAACTTCATATTCCCGTCTTTGACTGTGAGATGTCCAATCAGGTCGGGTATTTCCAGTCGTTCATGTCCTGTGATTTCAAAGACAGGGTAATTGAGTCTTGCCGCTAATTGTCTGACAAGGCTAGATTTTCCACATCCTGTTGGACCGTAAAGATAGAGAGGTTCCGGTTTATCCATAAGAAACCAGACCACCACATCACGGCTTGAATCATGGAATTGGTAATTATTGTCAATGCTTGGAGTGAATTCTGATTTCTCATCAAAGCCCCAAACCTGTGTACCACTTGGCTTTCCGCTGAAAACCTCGCCTGCATCAAATTGTTTTCTTGTAAAATTCATTGTTATTCCTTTTTTTTATTTGGATGTTAACTAGGATATGATTCGCCTGCGGCGCGCCCAAAGGGGATAATCCCCTTTGGAAACCCTAACAGTTACATTCGCTTTCATACTACATAATATCCAGCTAATATTATTAGCAATTACACTTAGGCAAATGAAATACATCTGACAATATCAAGATTGAACGGAGTTTCCCAAAAGTCGCCACTATCGTTATTGTCGTCAAGGCTTTCACCGATTGTAATCAGTCGATATTCAAGCTTTTCTTCGAGTTCGTCGCTCTCAACGCTTTCTAAGAATTTCGTTATAAATCCAACGCACGGGTAAGAACTGTACCACTTCACCCATGACCAATAATACATGACTGCGCCGTCTTTTTCCGTTTTTTCTGCATCAGCCAATAGACTTTTTACTTCTACTTGAGTTTCTGCATTTTCCTTTGCCAAATGTTCCATCATTGTCTTGTACGTTTCGTTTGGAATGCACAAAGCCACTTCTGAATAATATCCCATTACAAATTTCCTTTATTTTTTAGTTGTTTATATTGTTGATATAGAGCCTTGCCGACGGGGCTGACTCTATTTCTGCATTTGCCAATAATTGCTCGACTGAATTTTCGTCCATAAAAGGACCAAGCTCATTCACAAGCAAATTGCGATTGAGAGTTTTTCTCCCTTGCTGTTCGCTCACTTTGAAGCGGTGTTTGCCTGCTGTAAGCCATTTTCCTTTCATCTCCGTATCAAATAAAGAAAGCTTTATTTCTTGTTCCAGAGCCGATATTTCTTCACAGAGCGAATCCTTTTGAGCTTTCAGTTTTTCCAATTCGTCAAGTTTATCTTCCCATTCAGGGAGAGTATCACCCACAAATTTTGAGCATGATTTTGAGTATTCGCAGAAAGAGCAAGAAAGACAAAATCCGCTTGCATGGGGGATTTCTTCATTGTTATGAACATATTTCCAAATCTCTTTTGCGTACTGTTCAAAGAATTCTGTCCGTTTCGGGATATACGGCCCAAATGCTTTCGCTTTTGACATCGACACGCAGAGTAACCACCCTTGAAGGTCGATTTTCTCCCTTTCTGCAACGTTTACGCCCAGATAAAGCTTGCAGATTTCGGCGAATGTTTTATTTTCATACAGTGAAACTCCGTGCGCATCTTTCAAGCTAAAGACCGCTTCATTCCAGTGTTTATAGAGGAAAGAAGCTTGTCCTTGTACTTGAAGTTCATGTCCTTTTTGCGCTTGATTAGGTAAATGCTCGTTAGATTTCAGTTCCAGAATCCGTATGACATTCTCGCCGACCAAGACGAAGTCTATATGGATTTTGATTGGAACTTTCTCCGGTAACTCCACCGCTATTTCAAGCTGAGGAATAATTCTAAATCCTTCGGCATAGAGCGCATTTGCAATTCCTTCCTCTAGCCAATGCCCCCTTTGAAGCGTGAGTTGTTTCTTGAGGATTTGACTGTAATTCTCAGCTGTAACTTTTGGAATTTCCTTTGGATTTCTCTTGCGCAAAACCGCTAATCTCAAACATTCTGAGGCGAGTGCAATATCAGACATACCGATATAATTTTGCCTGTCACCGAGCTGAGATTTTGTCTGTGAACATGCGTGTTTTTGCAGTCCGCTTGCGATTGTTGCAAGTAGTTTTTGGTTTTGATTCATTTTTTTCTCCTTCTATAGATAAAATGACTTGACTATGTACAGAATTGTACATATATTATTGTCATGAAATACGAATGGGACGAACAGAAAAGTAAGATAAATTTAGCCAAACACAAAATAAGTTTTGAGCTTGCACAGCTTGTTTTTGACGACCCGCTTCACCTCACGCAATTTGATAGAGTTGAAGACAATGAAGAGCGGTGGCATACTCTTGGCATGATACAAAATCAGCTCATAGCCTTGGTTGTCCACACGTATCGAACAGTTGACGATGAAGAAGTTATTCGCATTATTTCAGCCAGAAAAGCCACAAACCACGAAAGGAGGATGTATGAGCAATTCTAACCAAGATGTAATAATTCCTTCTGTTGAAGAGCAATTAGACGCGCTTACAGCTATGCCAAACGGGCAAATCAATCTTTCTGATATTCCCGAACTTGACTTTACAAATGCAGAGCGTGGGCGATTTTATCGTCCGATAAAACAACCTATAACATTGCGTCTTGATGCTGATATTGTTGCTTGGTTCAAAAGAAATAACGAACAATATCAAACGGCTATCAATAAAGCTCTTAGAGAACACATATTGAATCAAGCCTAGTCGCCATATCGCCGCTATTTTTGATAGTTCTCGGTCGCACGTCCTGTGCGACACTCGAACCTCGCTTGATTTTGCGCGGAAAATCTGCGCTCGCTAAAGAGCGTGTCTTCCTGACACTTATTCTGCATATTTCCACCAGACCTTTTTATTCGGATTCCACTTGAAACCTGCCTGTATCAAGGCTTCCTTATTGGGAATGGTGTTACCTGTTGCCGTGATGACTTCTCGCTTATTGCCTTTCT
>CAYJPB010000197.1:0-2778 GCA_964371955.1 uncultured Desulfovibrionaceae bacterium
CCTGCCGATATGCAAAAATACTTCTTCAAACCTGTCGGCGATTTGTCTAAATTCGATTGGCAATACGAACAGCACGCATGTGTAATTTGCCCTGATGGCACAATTATGGCATTTGACAACGGTCAATACCGTGCAAAAGTGAAAGATAAATACATCAGAAACCGTGATAACTTCTCACGCGGTGTTCGTTACCGTATCGACACAGACAAAATGGAAATCGAACAAGTTTGGCAATTCGGTAAAGAATGGGGTCAAGACTTCTTCTCACCATACATCTGTAACGTAGAATACTATGCAGAAGGCCATTATATGATTCACTCAGGCGGTATCGGCTATTTAGACGGATACGCAACAGATGTTCTTCCTCCTTTTGCTGAAATCGATTATGCACGTTACCCCGGCTAATATGTGTGTTCAAAAACTGTAGAAGAAAAAGACGGCGTTGTTATGTACTATCTTGAAGTAAACGGTAACTTCTACCGTGCAGAACGTCTTTCTGCTTACCACAGCGGCAACAACCAACCACTCGGCGAAGGTAAACTCATCGGTGAATTGGATATCACTCCTGAATTTGCAACTATCCCTGAAATGGACGAAGTTGCAGAACCAATTCCAATGTTGCACGGCGTAAACAT
This sequence comes from uncultured Desulfovibrionaceae bacterium, assembly GCA_964371955.1. Classification (GTDB taxonomy): domain Bacteria; phylum Desulfobacterota; class Desulfovibrionia; order Desulfovibrionales; family Desulfovibrionaceae; genus CAYJAZ01. Next base: position 636 of record CAYJPB010000197.1, read on the forward strand.
TCAAGAAGAAGTGGATAAATTTGTTCTTACCGCCCTCTTCCCACGCGGCACACTTGCATTGTGGGTCGTTGAAGGATTTAATGGCGATAACCACGCGTATTATATCAACACCGCTGCTAACCCAAATGCCGCAATGTGTTCCGCCGCTTACCTTGAAGCTGATGCTGATGTAAACAAATTCAGCTTGAGCAAACGTGGTTTAAACGGAAAATACGAACTTAAAGTAATCATCGACGATAAGAAATACACCACAGGTATTGTCTTTTACGCATAGTTGATTTAAATCTCTTATGCTCTTCTAAACAAAGAGCATAAGAGAAAAATATAGTTGTAAGGTTGTTTCTGTAATTTTTTTGTTTCTTGTTGTGAAAAAAATACTTTGCACATATTTACAAAAAATTGCGAAACATTTTTCAAATAATTTTAGACGTTTTTTAGGAGTTTGTTATGTCTCAAGCAGTTGCAGGCAAAAGCATTTTCACACCTATGAAGATTATGCACATCGTCATAGGCTTTGCCATTATGTTATTATTACCCCATTTAGGTTCACCTGAATTTGTTGTTTCCTCAACCCCCGCACTTATAGAAATGGGCTTTCCTGAAGTTGACGGCGGCGTTTTAGTTTCATTCACCGACGTTGGAATGCAGGTTATCTGCTTGTTTTTAGGTACAATATATCTTTGGACAGTTGTTGATACTATTTGGCCTTGCTTTATTGCACCTTTTTTACTTGGCGTGAGCGATTTTGGCACAATGGAGCAAGTGCTCAATATGCTTATGGGTAACCCCATGGTTGTAATGATTTTCTTCCTTTTAGGTTGGGGCGGAGTTCTTATAAAGAGCCAAATTTCAATCTATCTCGCTCGTTTTCTTATGACTTTACCTATTGCTGCGGGGAAACCTTGGATACTTATAGGGCTTGTATTTGTAACAAGTTATATTGTTGCTTTTATCGATCAAATTGCGGTTATCTTCCTCATGTGGCCCGTTATCTATTCAATGTTTAAGGAATGTGGATTGGAAAAAGGCAATAGATTGGTATCTGCCATGGTTGTAGGCGTTATTTATATGGCATTACTTTCCTTTGCCTCAGATGGCATAAAAAGTGGCGCATTCTACTTTATTACAGCAGTTTCAAGCTTTGCCCAAAACCCTGCTTTTGGTATTGAACCGATGAACGTCGGCGCATACATGGGTATGGCTATTGTTGTTTCTTTAGCGTCAATACTTGTCTATCTTTTTGTAATGCGCTTTATCCTTCGTATTGACGCCTCCCCTCTTAAGAGCTTTGATGTTGAACTACTCAAAGCAAATCCTCTTCCTCCAATGTCATGGCAACAAAAAGTGACTATAGCTCAATTTATCTTTTTAGCTGTGTATATGCTTCTTCCTTCTTTCTTGCCTATTGATAATACTATCGGTATGTTCATGAATAAAAGTAAAATGGGTTTTGCTATGCTTCTTTGGTTTACCAGCTATATTATCAACTACAAAGGTACGCCATACACAACTCTTGCAATTCAGCATGCAAATGCAGCTTGGGGTGTGTTCTATCTTATCGCGGTAGCTATGCTTTTCGGTAATGCCCTCACAGCGCCATCAACTAATTTTTCTGTTGTTATTGAATCACTTTTACGTGACTTCTTCACAGGATTTAGCTATATACAAATTATTATTGTCGCTGTTTTACTTGCAATTGCTATCACAAACTTCACAAATTCTGTTGTGACAGGTCTTATTTTTGCGCCTATTCTTATTCCGCTTTGTAATGGGCTGGGTTATCCAGCTATGCCGGTTCTTGCCGCATTCTTCTATATTGTGCTTATCGCGCTTTGTACCCCTGCCGGTTCACCTTATGCGGCAATTCTTTTTGGTAACCAAGAATGGATTGACACCGGAACTGCTGTGAAATATGGTATTCTTGTATCGCTTATTTCTGTTATTTGCGTATTAGTTGTGGGCGTTCCCCTTGCCCTTGTATTATTCTAGGAGATTATTATGAGTAATGATTTAGCAAAAGAAAGAGCTTTAACTCTTTCTCTTATCCACGATGTGCTTATAAGCTTACACAAACATTTCCCTTGGACAACCATTGAAATTGCCGTGTCTTTTCACGACAGAATAGGTGCTGAGAATGCATTTG
>CAYJPB010000198.1:0-2712 GCA_964371955.1 uncultured Desulfovibrionaceae bacterium
TTCACATAAAAAGCGTGGCGAGGTTTTTGTATGCAGAGCATAGAAAACTATTCTACGAGGTCAAGCGAAGCGGACAAAGGCTTTAGCGAGCGAGCTTTTTTCACATAAAAAGCGTGGCGAGGTTTTTGTATGCAGAGCATAGAAAACTATTCTAATTGGAGGGAAAGGGAAAATGAGTTTAAGAAGAGCTATTCTTATTCTGAATGGAGTGCAAAGAGAAGTTCTTTGCGTAAATGAAAAAGATACATTGGCTGATGCTATCAGACAATTAGGGCTTACAGGAACAAAGCAAGGTTGTAAATCCGGACAATGCGGTTCATGTAACGTTATTTTAGACCAAAAATTGACGCGTGCATGTATTCGTCCTATGTCAAAAGTGCAAGACTTTGCTGTAGTTGAAACAATTGAAGGCATGGGAACTGCGGAAAATCCGCATCCATTGCAAAAAGCTTTCTTGGTGTATGCCGCTGTGCAATGCGGATTTTGCTCACCCGGCTTTATTCTTTCTTCAAGAGCTTTATTGTATGCCAACCCTAACCCTACTCGTGAAGAAGTGCGTGACTGGTTCACAAAAAACAACAATATCTGCCGTTGCACAGGTTATAAACCTATTGTTGACGCTGTTATTGCCGCCGCCGCTGTTATGCGCGGTGAAAGAAGCATGGAAGATTTGAGAGCCGACATGCCGGCCGATGGTTCCGTATACGGTTCAAATATCGAAAAACCATTGGGTATGACACGTGTTCTCGGTACGTGTGACTTTGGTGCAGACATCGCATTAAAAATGCCGGCAGGAACTCTTTTCTTAGCTGTTGTGCTTGCAAAAACACACAGAGCAGACATTGTAAAAATTGATGATTCTAAAGCACTTGCAATGCCCGGCGTCGAAAAAGTTATCACCGCAAAAGACGTAAAAGGCACAAACCGCTTTTTTGCTCCTCAAGGAACAGTACACAGTCAATGCCACGCAAAAGAACGCCCCATTATTGCCGATAAAGAAGTGTTCCGCTACGGCGACGTTGTTGCGGTAGTTGCGGCAAGAAGCCACGCGCAAGCCCGTGCCGCCGCTGAACAAGTTATTGTAGAATACAATGAAAAAGAAGCGGTGATGGATTTTGTTCAAGCAGCCGCAAAAAATGCACCACAAGTGCATGAAAATATTCCAAATATCTATATGGAACAACCTATGTATAAGGGTGATGACACAAGAGAAATATTCGATAATGATGAATATACTGTTGTATCCGCTTCATTTGGCACAACAAGACAGCCGCACTTGACTGTTGAACCTGACGTAATGCAAGCGTATCCCGAAGGAAATGGCGTTGCAATCCAGTGCAAAGCGCAATTCCTCTTTGGTATAATTCCACAAATGGCAGAAGGACTTGGACTCGATCCAAAAGATATACGTATTATTGATAATCCCGTTGGCGGTAGCTTCGGTTACAGCATGTCACCCGGTAACTACGCTGTTGCCGCCGTGTGTGCACTTGCGCTCAACTGCCCTGTTTCACTTGAAATGAGCTATCCTGAGCACCAAGCAACCACGGGTAAACGTTCACCAATTGTTGCAAATGCACGTATTGCTTGTGATAAGTCAGGCAAAATCAAAGCCTTGGATTGTCTTACAGGCTTAGACCACGGCGCATACAGCGAAATGGCTGGTGCTCTCACAACAAAAGTTGCTCGCTTCATGGGATACTATTACAATATTCCAAATATTCGCGGTTTGGTACGCACAGCTTTCACCAACGCAAACTTTGGTACAGCATACAGAGCTTTCGGTTCTCCGCAGACCTATATGGTGAGTGAGCAAATTGTTGATATGCTTGCACTGAAAATGGGTATGGATCCTTTCGATTTCCGCTATATGAACTTGGCAGAAGAAGGTGATTTATCAACAACTTCTGTGCCATATCGTGAATATGTTGTGAAAGATTTGATGGATAAAATCCGTCCTATCTACGAAGAAGCAAAGGCAAAAGCAAAGGCAGAAAGCACCGATACCGTGAAGTGCGGTGTGGGTATTTCTCTTGGCGGATACCATGTTTCTAAAGTACCCGATCGTGCCGAAGTTGACCTAGAATTGCGTGAAGACGGTATTACCGTTTACAGCACTTGGGCTGATGTGGGACAAGGGGCGGACTTAGGGCAAGTTGTGCATGCGCATGAAGCTTTACGTGCGCTCAACCTCAAACCTGAACAAATTCGCTTACATTCAAATGATACAGCCGTTTGTCCTGATACCGGCTCAGCCTCCGGCTCACGTTCACACCACGCTGCCGGTAATGCAATTATAGATGCTGCCAATAAAATGCTTGACGCAATGCGCAAAGAAGATGGCTCTTATCGCACATATGCAGAAATGGTAGCAGAAAACATTCCTTTACGTTACAAAGGCTTACACGAAGCTGTATGGGCTGATATCGACCCAAATACAGGGCATGGATACGGCGGAATTGCCCAAAATCATATGGTATTTTTGGCAACTGTTAAAGTCGATACCGAAACAGGAAAAACCACTGTTACAAGCGGACATGTTGCGGCGGATATAGGAACAGTCGGCAGTTATCACGGCGTTCTTGGGCAAGCATGGGGCGGTTTTGCGCACTCAGTAGGTTTTGCTTTGAGCGAAGATTATGACGACCCCAAAAAGCACGGTACAATCGGCGGTGCAGGCGTGGTACGCTGTAACGAAGTTCCCGACGATAT
>CAYJPB010000199.1:0-2707 GCA_964371955.1 uncultured Desulfovibrionaceae bacterium
ATGCAGGACTGGAATGGACACACGGCAATTTCAGCCTTGGCGCAAGCTATAGCGGTGAGTTCGGTTCAGAACAGCAATCACATACAGGTAGCCTGAATGTGAGAGTAAGATTCTAAAATAGATACAATAATCAATTATAAACGCAAAAAAAGGAGGGCACACGCTCTCCTTTTTCTGTATTGACGGTTTCTTGTTTCGTTCGCAAAAGATTTGTTCACTATGCTCCCATTCCTCCATGCGAAATCCAAAGAAATGACGACAATTTCAACGTCGTTACAAAAGACGGCAAGGTTTTTGAAAGAAAATGGAATTGAAGTGATGAGTGAAAGGGATTCTTTAGAAAATCCATAAAAAGAATGATGTCACACGATACGACAAAGCTGATATTATGTTTATGGCGTTCATACAGTTTGCCACTCTCATGATTTGGACACATTAGTGTCAACACGTCCTAATGACGGAACTTCAGAAAGAGCACTTTTTATTAAATTTGTATAACATATTGAAAAAAATTGATGAATAGCAAATTCGTAACACGCAACAATCATTTAATCTTTACCCAATTTCAAAGTTCAGTATTTCAAAAATTGTGTCGATGGCGATACATTCCGTGTCACACTCATCGCTGTCTCTTGCTACTATGCCACGAAGCATGGCAAGTTCACGTAATTTCATTTTGATGTTTAAAATAGTCATAATTTTCTCATCACTCAAGCTATCAAAAATGATAGCTTGCTCTGCGACAAAACCCAAGTTTATAAAAAAAACTTGGGTTTTGTCATCTGTCTGAAAAGGCCAGTCATAAGGCTTTTTGATGTTTTATAGTATTTATTCTTTTACTTCGTCAGGTTGCCAAGCTTTTGGATTTGTAGGTTGGCGGAAAAATAATGCTATTGCACCAAAGACACAAGCGTAAACGATAAGTAGTATACCACTTATCAGAGGTGATCCGCCATATATCATTTCCATATTATACATAAATGCAGAAATTATACCGCAAGGAACAGCTAATATGCTTGAATAAGCAAAGCGCAATGCTACTTGAGATTTAGCGTTAGGATCGACTAAGCGCAACAAAACAAGTGACGTGCTTACTGTACCAGTCAAGTTACCAAAAAGATAACAAAAGGTTTCTAATCCTTCTTCTTTCCTTCTACGTGTTATCATCCATGCAAAAATCCCTACAGAAAGCGCACAAGCAAGCGACGAAACAAAGAAGGGGATAATGTATTGCGTGATATTACCAACAACTATGCTCATAAATGTTGCACAGACAAGATAGTCAACCAGTGTGTTTTGAATTCTGCTGTTAATGCCATTGCAAAGTAAATGTGATTTACCTATTTTTATTAGAATAGTACGTATGCAAGCCGCTCCTGCTGCCACAAACATAAAGAATAAACCCCAAAGGATAACAGTGAGTGATTGCGGTAACAGCTTTGACAGCCCCACGGCAGCGGCAAAAACAAGCAAATAGATAAAAATACCAAGTGCTAAGTGCCATGCAAGCACGTCAATGCTTGTTGATGAGGTTGTTTGTGTTCCTGCTTCTTCTTTAGGTGTACATTCTCCGTAAAAGCCACATTCTTCTTCGGCATTTGGACATGCAAGGAAGTCCATTTTCTTCTTACGTCCGATAATGTTTACCAATATAATACCACATATAATAGCGACTGCATAGCCTACAGCACCGCCTGCGAGAGCAAAATCAGGCAAGCCTGTGTATTCGGAAACATTTCCCCATACAGTTCCTATTGTAAATGCCTGTCCGGGGCCTGCCACAAAGCCATAAGCCGTCAGGAAGCCAAGGCTGCCCGGACCTGAGTTTAAGCCAATAAATGCTAAAACTGTGGTTGTAAGAATGCCTACGCCCATTGTTAGGTAGGAACCAAATGTAATTGCCCCGAATGACCAACCAAGCAATTTAGCTGAAGCTCCGGCTGTCCTATCGGTTTTATCAGGCATTCTTAATGCAATGTATACCCATGTTAAGTTGAATAAATGGAAAACAGCATTTTGGGTAATCGCAATATCAAGTGGAAAGCCTGTAAGAGCTAAAAGTCCTGTTGACTGACAGACAAGGCCTATAGTTCCGCCTATAATACAGGCGGGAATAAGGAATCTGCGAAAAACAGGAAAAACGGCTCTCAATACCATGCCAAAAAGTAAGAAAAATGGAGTGCATAAGAATAGCTAGAATGTGTTTCGTTTAGAGAATATTCAACAAATGCAGTGTAAACTTTGTCTTTACGATTAGCAGAAGCGCATGAAATTACATCAAAGGGGATATGATTTTGTAAAAATTCAAATATGGAAAATAGTATTTCTTCATTACTTGCGTTTGATAAAGTGTATTTAAAATATTCTTCAAAAATTGTGCTCATCATGCCCCCAAAGTAATCTAAACAAATTATTGAATAAAGGTAAGCGAATCATCCAATGATGTCAAATGTGAAGTTACTTGTAAGCTATGTATAAAAACAAGCCTCGTAGGGAAAAATTGCAAGAGGACACAAAGTGTGTGGGTATCCATTTCTTAATCACATAATACGCAAAAAACAACTCAATAAAGTTCTGTGTGGTGTTTTCACATGCAGACTTTTCATGGGTAGACTTTATGGTGTTGAAGAATATTTTAATTTTTTCGTTTTATAATTCAGCCTGTTTTTGCGTTTTTCCACAATAAACAATAAGTTTGTTTCATTGT
>CAYJPB010000200.1:0-2688 GCA_964371955.1 uncultured Desulfovibrionaceae bacterium
CTATTTTTCCATCATACTCTTCTGCCAATTCGTCAACGATAGGTGATACCGCACGACAAGGTCCACACCAAGGTGCCCAAAAGTCAACAAGCACAGGTTGTTCTGATTTTATAACAAGAGACTCAAAGTTTGCATCCATAATTTGATTCGCCATGAAAAGCTCCTTAATTTTTTTATTTATTATTTTAATAAATGTTTTAATTGCAAATTGAAAGTATATTAACCATATACTTTCCAAAAGTCAAGAATCGAATAAAGCTTTTTCCGAGCAATATTCACAGAAAACATACTTATCTATTTGTTTTCTTAGAGCATTTTATAAAGACATTCTCTTTCATAAAATGTTGAAAGAATATTGCATATTGTTGCAAGCTCCAGTTTTTCTTTAGCTGATAACGAAAAACTTTCTTGACTACTTTCAAAACCAATAAAGCCTAACAAATCCCTTTTGCAATAAATAGCAAAAAAGTACATAGCTTTTGTTTTTGCATAATTTAAATATTTTTCTTCATAAGGTAAATATTGAGAGTTCATGTCATAGACAAAGGTCCCTGTTTCGGCAAGAGATAAATAGGCACTCTCAATAGCCGAGATAGGAAGTGTATAAAATTCTTCGGCAGCAACATATTCTTGATCAGTAATATAGCTGTATACCTTTTGCATTTTCTCTTTATTTTCATCAAGCGTATATATATAGGCTTGAGAAAAACCGTAGCTGTCGCCAATTAATCTGATTGTACTGTTGATAACACCAAGTGTATCATCTGAGTGATAGAGCATTTCAAAAATATATTCTATACGATTTTCAATAAAATTCTTTTGCGACGTACCTACAGTATCGATGAGCGTTCTCGTACTTTGATATGAGTTATGGGTAGTAGTTGTTGAATAAAATTCATAACGACTCTTTCCTTTTTCTTTAGCTGTATAGAGAGCTAAATCTGCATTTTTATATAAAATTTCAAAACTTGTTCCGTGTTCGGGGCAAATAGCAATTCCAATACTTGCAGAAATTTCAACAATCTTACTATTTTCTGTGAAAGTTTTTTCAAAAGCTTTGCAAATCATATGTGCCTTAGTTTTGAGTAAATCGTGCGAGGGAATATTACGCATAAAAACAAAAAATTCATCTCCGCCAATTCTGCCTATAATATCTTCTCCTCTAAAAATGCTTTTTAAATGTTCTGCTAATTGTGCAAGAACAAAATCACCAAATAAGTGACCCAAGGTATCATTAACTTCTTTAAAATTATCTACATCTATTATTAAAAGAGCAAAAGCTTCATCTTCTTGATTTCTTGATGATAAAATTTCTGAGATAAATGCTTCAGTGGTTGCTTTATTATACAAGGATGTTAGATGATCTTTCTCTGATTTTTCATGCAATTGCTTAATATGTACGTGTTGACTGGTAATATCATTCATTTTTCCTACAACACGTAAAGGTTTATTGCTTAGTACATCTTTTTCTAGTTTATAATAGAGGCTATACCAATATTCTTTACCGTCAGGATTTATAAAGGCTGTCTCACCAACAAGAATTTCATCACTGTCTACTTCATCAAAGCTTCCGCAAAGAATACAATCTTCTGTTATATAACCATTTTCAACAAGGGTAGTTGGAAAATTTTTTGTAATTTCGGACAAACCAAATTTATGAGCAAAGTGTTTTGAAAAACGAATTTCATGCGTATTAAGGTTGAGCTCAAAAAAAGTATCATCGCTGAGAGCATCTATAAGATTATTAAAACTTTTTTCTTTTTCCAATCCTTCAAAAAGGCGTATTTGCGGACTTATATCAATAAGAAGCATAAATAAAAGCATTTCATCTTTATCATTAACAAAACTTTTGCCACTAAAATGTATAGTTCTATATACACCATCTTTATTAATTAAACGTGAAACAACATTGAAAATACTATCTGGATTAATGGTGAGTTGTTGCTGTAATGAAAAAAGAGAAGTTTGCAAGTCATCAGGGTGTAATGTAGCAAGGCCCCTATTTCTGAAAAGTTCATACGTTTCTTGCTTAGTATAACCTGTTAAATCAAAATAGGCTTGATTAGCTTCACGAATAGTCACATACTCATCGTATGAAGCGATAAGAACAGCAGCCGGTAGAAAACCATCAAGTATTTCGGCACTTGTGAAATTTGCTATATATCTAGTATCGTTAATCATTAATTTTCCCATAAAAATTAGTATTTACAACATAAACTATTCTTTTATAGGGAGATTATAACAAATAATAGGAGTTGTCAAGATACGCTTCTAGAGAATTTCTAAAGATAAACAAGTCATATAACACACAATCCTCACAGCGCTTTTGAGGTAAAAATACTTATTCGCAAAAAAAATCACTGTTTAAAGTATAACCACTGTCAAAAGTTCCTTTAAAAAAAAGGATTATTTTGTAGAATTTGCTAGGAAAAGAAGAATTTCGCTATGGAGTGAACCAAAATGTCCTCGACTGAACGAAATTTGAACTTTGACAAGGAATAATTCTATTATCCGAAAAAAAATCCTTCCTCTTCAGATTGTTCGCTACGTGCACTTTTGTTTTGATTTTTATAACAAATTAATATTATGAATTAAAGTTCATTATTTCAGTTTTCATACCTTTGCACATTATTTATATAGATTTTGGTTTCACTTCATTCAACACAAAATCCTCACTACGCAAGAAGC
>CAYJPB010000201.1:0-2629 GCA_964371955.1 uncultured Desulfovibrionaceae bacterium
AAGCGCTATACCCACTAAGCTTGGCCAAAATGTGTCAACTGTAAGCCAAAGCCAGATTAAACCTAAAAATATAATAGTTGCTGTCCAACCTGCTGATGAAAATGTAAAAATTGCATTCCCATCAACTATAGGTAAGCCCAATTCCTCTAAGCGAGGAGTTACGGGAAAAGAAACTTCGGGGGAATTCAATAAAGGACCCAATATCATTATTGCAAGCCCAATAATGGTATTGATTATTTTACCGTAAGGTATCTTTTCTGTTGTTGCTGTAGTCATAAAAATCCTCAGAAAATTAAAAATGATAAATTTAGATAGAGCAGTCTCAATAAATATCGAGACTGCTCTCTAGACCTTGTTTCAACTAAAAGTATTTATATAACCAAAGGAAACTATTAGGGTTTCCAAAGGGGATTATCCCCTTTGGTCTCGCTGAAAGCGAATACTGTCTTTGTCAATTTCCATTCAATATATATACGCACTTTTAGATAACGCATGCTACTAGGGTGTGTTTCTAACCCATAACTGTAAGTTCAGTCATAAACTCACGTAATTGATCGTACATTTGTTTTGCGACTTCGGGTTTTTCTGTAATAAGGTTGTTGAGTTGGAAAGGATCGTTTTTGCGATCATACAATTCATCATTTGCAGGAATAACAGCCACACTTGCGGGTGTGCATGTCCATTGTTCTTCACCGTCCAAGCTGGCACTTTCTTTATGGTGTGCCTGTGCATCGTCTGATGCAGCTGCTGCGGAAACATCGTCAAAAGTTTTGCCGCCTGTAGCTTTTAAGTGGTTACTACTTCCGCTCTTATCTTCTGCAAGAAAGTCAATAGTAGTAATAGATGAGTCTTTTACCCAATGAATGTAGGAATAATCATCATTGATGATTGACCATGAATATTTGGCATATCCGGCAATAGCAAAGTCACGCACTTTTTCCACTTCTCCGCGACACATTGGAAGAAGGCTATGCCCCTGCATTTCAGGGTGAACGCCGATTCCGAGCCAGTCACATACGGTAGGCGCAACATCGCATGATTGAACAAAACCTTTAAGGCGTTGTCCTGCTTTGATTCCGGGCGCACGAAGAAGCATTGGAGCGTGTACGAGTTCTTCATAAGGCCAAGGATTGATTTTACGCATAATTCCATGCCCATGTTCGCCGTTGCCAAGAGGTTGTCCGTGATCTGAAACCATCATAAAGAGTGTGTCTTGGTTGAAACCAAGTCTATCAATTGCGTCTAAAAGTCTACCGAGGAACTTATCACAAATGCTCACTAATTCAGCATAAAGCATACGGATATGGTGGAGTTGCGGTTCTGTATAAATGCCTTCAACGGCAGTACCATAAGGTAAAAATTCGTCTTTGCCTGTATAGTCCGGATCGTAGCGTGAAGACGGCTTGCTTGAATCGTAAACTGCCGGTGGATCCCAAGGTTCGTGTGGATCGAATGAGTCAATCCAGAGGAAGAATTGTTTATTTCTGTCAACTTGTTCCAAATATTCTACAGCTTTGTTGATTGTTTTGGCAACATAACGAGTTTCTTCATTTGCACCGCCGTATTGGTGTTGCTTGAGATAGCAGGAAAGTTCGTGCATGGTGATTTCGTTTGCTTTTTCGCCAACTTTTTCTGAGTAAGCTTTGTAGCTGTTTTCATCAACATAGTCTTTAATATTTAAGTGATAAAGTTCATCTTTTTCATAGAAATAGTTGTCGCCTTCGTGTCCGTGTGTGAACCAAACCTTGTCAAAGGCACGGGTATAGCCAAATTTAGGTAAGCGGTACATAGGGCAATCGAAAATTAATGCGGTGTCGATTGGGCGACCCCAACAAAGATCGGCGATTGTTGTATCTTGCATAGTAAGCGGTACCCAACCAGCGTAAGGCAAAGTATAGCGACCTGTATGCATGGCACGGCGGCAAGGCACAGTAGGAAGGCCTTCGATATAGCAGTTCTCAAATAAAACGCCCTCACGAGCCAATCTATCCATATTTGGTGTTTCAATCCATGTATTGCCGTAGCAACCAAGATAGTTAAATTGCAATGTATCAAACATTATTACTATTGCATTTTTAGTCATGTCTTTCTCCTAGAAAAGTATTTGTTCTTTTTATAGCAAATTGCGTGCCAAACAAATAATTCAATAAAATCAGATAAATAAATTTTTCACCTAGAAAGATTCACCGTGAAATTTGTTTGACAATTTTTTATTTGGCTGTTATTCAATATTAGAAAACCGTGAAAAAACTCATTTAATGATAAATGGATACTATATGACTGATATATATAAAAAATTATCTGATATTGCTTTACATTCACTTTCCAAGGAAGACGCGCTTATTGTCCTTTTCAAGTTTTTGAATGAAGAAATCCCTTTTGAGCATGCCGCCTGTTATTTTACAGACAGAAAGAACAGAACAATCACGGCACTTCTAGAATATTCTTCAGATAAACCCAAAACGCAGTATAAATATACGATTAAATCGCTTGTACCTTTTGAGGTGGTTTTGGAAAAATTCGGGAAAGAATTCACAACTCCATCAATTACAAACAAGAATGATACCAAACTTCTTATGCAATATTTTAGTGAATCTCCGCACAATGTAACTTCTTGTCTTTCTCTGCC
>CAYJPB010000202.1:0-1403 GCA_964371955.1 uncultured Desulfovibrionaceae bacterium
GCCCCATTATCTAATAAAAGCTGCATTGCTTCTGCATGACCATTTCTAGCTGCATGCATAAGAACTGTTTCTCCATTACCGTCTTTAGCATGAATATCCGCTCCACTCTCAATGAGTTCTGTCAGTTCTTGTATATCGCCTGACACTGCAGCATCATGAATTGGGTTTGCAAAAACATCTTGTATAAGAAGAAAATTTACTAAAATAAATAAAAACAGTATACGCATAGCAAGCTCCTTTACATGTTTTGTTTTAGTATAGTCAATCATAGGGAACATGTCAATTCAAATGCTGTAAATAAGAAAATTGCTAAACTTTACCTTATACATTGAACTGACTCAAATTTTGAATTCCCTCCTCACTCTTCACTTCAATCCCATTCTCTTTCAAAAGCTGCGCAGTCAAGCCATCTCCATCAATAAAAGTTTTGGTGAAACTCCCGTCGTAAATTTTGCCACAACCACATGAAGGGCTCTTAGATTTCAAAATGGCGATTTTCACCCCGTGTTTACGGGCAATTTCAAGTGTTTTCCGTGCTCCTAGTAGGTAAGCAGGGGTATAATCCACGCCGTCTTTTGTAACGACTTTGAAATTGTCGCCATCTGTTTGGATTTCGCATGGCGGACGTGGTATTGGCAATCCGCCCAGAATTTCCGGGCAGACTGCCAGAGCTTTTCCATCATCGACTAATTTTTTGAGTTCGGGCACAAGTGAAGATTTGCCGTCGTATCGGCAGTTTTCACCCACGAGACAAGCGGATATAAGGAGCATATTTTTTCCTCGCTTTTTATTTTTGCTTGATTGTACAGCACTTGCCAAGAAAGTCAAATTTCGTGTATCAATACTGTCAATACACAAAAAGGAGAGCGTGTGCCCTCCTTTTTTGCATTTATATGTTGATTGTTTTATTTGTTTTTGGTAGTGTCGTCAAATTCAAGCTTTTCTCACTGTAAGCGAAGCGAACAAATCTTTAGCGAATGAGCATTTTTGACACAAAATGCGAAACAATTTTGTGCTGAAAGTCAAAATCTTTCCTATTTAGAAGCGGTAAATTGCTTGCAAGCTACCTGTATGGCTCTGTTGGTCACTACCGAAACCGCCGTCATAAAACGCGCCTATGGTGAAGTTTCCGCTTGTCCATTCAAGCCCTGCATTCACTAAGAATGTTGTGCTGTCCGTGGAAACAATCGCTCTTTCGGTAGCTCCCAAAAGATCGTATGCGCTGTCGATATCGCTTCCCGTCAAGTTTTGGCGAATACCCACACCGACACTCGGCACAAGAAGCGAGTCATTCATAGCAAAATGTCCTTCCCATGTGAGAGAGGCTGTGCCGTAGAGCATATCATAACTATTGCTGTGCATGTGCATGCTGTACGCGCTGTTTGTGACAAAATTGAAATTAT
>CAYJPB010000202.1:1413-2243 GCA_964371955.1 uncultured Desulfovibrionaceae bacterium
CCGTATCGGAATAGAGGTACGACAAACCAATTTCAGGAATAAGGAAATTATTATCTGCTATTTCAAAGATATAGCCTGTATTGATTCCTGCAAAGAATGAAGTTGATGAGAAATCATCGCTCGCTTTTTCGCCACGCACGGTATATGCCGCATCGTTTGAGGCGAAAGAAAGGGTGGCTTGTCCGTTTACATACCAGTTATTATTGATGAAATAATTTCCGTTCACGCCAAAGGCGAAAGTGGTTGCATCGTAATCAAGCGCCCCTGCATCGCTGTTTGAGCCGTTGAAATCGAGGTGGAAACCAAGGGCAAGTTGTTCAGTGAATGAATAGCTTGCGCCTGCGGTTATGCCGTATGCGCCTGTATTTGTGTCGTACTTATTATTGTCGATATATGAACCGTAAGGCGTGCCGAAGATTGCCCAACGTGGCTGAAAACTTTCGGAACCTGCGGCAATACCTGATTCAATGGAAGCGGAGCTTTCATCAACGTTTACGCTTGCAGGGGCATAATTCGCCGCTTTATAGATATTGAGCACGGCAGTTTGGATTTGTGTGGAAACATTCACTAACTGACTTTCGGTGATGGAAAGTTGCGCTGAATTGATATCGGCAACCGCCGCTTTATCAACAGCAATATGCAAGCTCACTGTTGGTGCGCTTGGGGTAGTATTATCAATTCTTGCTTCCAAGAAGTCCACGTCTGTTTTTACTTCTGCAATAGAGCCTACAATAGAGCCTGTTGCAAATTGACTTTGCTGAACCATTGTGCCTGATCCGTCATCAATAGCCACCATTTTTGCTACATCGTATGTTTGCCCAATCACAAAA
>CAYJPB010000202.1:2284-2615 GCA_964371955.1 uncultured Desulfovibrionaceae bacterium
CATATATCTACTGTGAAGCCCTGATTTCCAAAGGCTTCATAGGCACGTTCTGTGACAGTGCCCCCTGTCGCACTTGCATGGGCTTGCACATCAATAATGCCTGTATTTGTAAGAATATGCTGTGCTGTCGGAGTTCCTCCTACCATCATACCAAAGGCAGTGGCATAACCGTCCGTTGCCTTTGCCGTGCTTGTAACTGTAATTACGCCGCTGTTTGTTAATCTGTGGTTGCCATCACCATCAGCAAACAAAGCAGAGGCAATGCTACCGGCAGTGCCACTCGTTGAAGTTGCGGTATTTGTCATGGTGATTGTGCCGCTGTTTGTTACTT
>CAYJPB010000203.1:0-2543 GCA_964371955.1 uncultured Desulfovibrionaceae bacterium
CTTTTCCATTTATACTACATGCCGTAAAACACCATCCTTAAGGTTGGTAATATAAGGCACACCTTATTCGGAATTTTTACACATTTCTTTGCTGTTCTATATATTCGCGAGTAATGGAAAGTGGTGCTCCGCCACAAGAAGAGGCAAAGTAACTTGGAGACCATAGCGCATTTCCCCAAAGCTTGTCTTTGACACTTGAATAATGCTTTTTTCTGATTAGTCTGCTTGAAACACCCTTTAACGAGTTCACAGATGTGAAATCGCAACTTTTGGCGGATATGTAACCAGTAAATGCACATGGTCGTGTTCTCCATTGAATTCCAAAAGTTCAGCTTCAAAATCTATACAAACTTCTGAAAAAATATTTTTCAATTCTTCTAAGATTTCTTGAGTAAATACATCTCTTCTATATTTCGTTACAAAGACCAAATGTACATGCATATTAAATAAGCAATGTCTACCTGTTCTAATGTCTTCATTTTATATGCTATTTTTCACTTTTTCTCTCGTTTTAGACCTGACATTTCACCACAAGCCAATCATAGTGAATGTATGAAAAAATTGCAAGCCTATAAATTCAAACTCAAGATGAATAACAAAACAGAGGAAGAAATTCTATTCAGAAAATTCTCCGATTGTTGCCGTTTTGTTTGGAATAAAGCGCTTGCACTTGAAAAAGAAAATTATGAGAATGGCAACACGCGATTGGGTTATACAAATCTTGCGAATACCATGAAAGAATGGAAAGGCGCTGACTTTCCCTTTCTAAAAAAAGCCCATTCTCAAATACTTCAACAATCTTTGAAAGAGTTAGGTAAGGCTTACAAGAATTTCTTCGCTAAGAGAGCGGATTTTCCGAAGTTTAAAGCAAAGGGGAAGAAAGATTCTTTCAGATTCCCTCAAGGCTGCAAGTTGGATCAGGGGAATTTTCGCATTTTTCTTCCCAAGATCGGTTGGATAAAATACTTCAATTCAAGAGAAGTGTTGGGAACAATTAAAAATGTCACGGTTTCTTTGAAAAATGATGCGTGGTATGTTTCAATTCAAACGGAGTTGAATGTACCTGAACGCATACATTTCTCAGGCTCTTCAGTAGGAATTGATATGGGCATTGCGCAATTTGCAACGCTTTCTACCGGTGAAGTTGTTTCTCCGATAAATGTATTGCGTACTTATGAAAGCAAATTGGCAAAACTCCAAAGAAAACTTTCAAAGAAGAAATTATATTCTGCCAATTGGCGCAAAACTAAGAAGAAGATATCTAAGCTTCATATAAAGATAGCAGATACTCGCAAAGATTTTTTGAATAAAACAAGCACAATTCTATGCAAAAACCACGCAAAGATAGTGCTTGAGGACTTGAAAGTAGCGAATATGTCTGCGTCAGCAAAGGGGAGTTTGGATGCCCCCGGAAAGAATGTAAAAGCAAAGAGCGGTTTGAATAAATCTATACTCGACCAAGGATGGCATATATTCCGCTCTATGTTGCAATATAAGTCCCAATGGCTTGGTGGAGAGATAATTCTTGTTTCTCCTAAATATACAAGTCAAAAATGTAGTCATTGCGGGTATATTGCTAAAGAAAACAGAAAAACACAGTCAAAATTCAACTGTGTTTCCTGTGGTTTTGAAATGAATGCCGACCATAATGCGGCAATCAATATATTGGCGGCAGGGCATGCCGTATTCCAACTTCCTGAGTTGGAAAAAGCCTGTGGAGCGGGAAGGGCTCAAGCGCCCGCGATGAAGCAGGAATCAATCTTGGTGGTTTAATCCGCTAAGAAGCCTCTTTCTTTAGGGAGAGGAGAATGTCACTGAGCTCTTTAATATAGTTTGGACGACTGATTAAATCTTGCTTTCTCTTTTTCTTAACTGTCCTCTTTTGTAAAACACACTTTACAAAAATAGGGTTTTACTGATTTTGTAACAAAATATTTTTTTGTAACAAATTGTAAATCAGCTGATATTTTAATTAAAAGTTATTCATGGGAGGATTTTTCACTGTTTTCAGCAGATTCTCTCTCAAATTGCAATTGCATTGTCCGCTAAGCAAGCGAAATCAGCCCGTAAAGACTTTATGCAAAGTTTTTCAATTTGAGATCTCTACACAACATATTGTGCAAAAATCATAATATGGGTATCGCATTTTGAAGCACAGAAACATTCAACAGGCATTTTTGAATATACACGCAAAAGCCCCGATTTTCATCAGGGCTTTTTATTCATTGTGGAAAAATACAAAACAGGGAGATTTTAGAATTCATACCTAAACGTCGCTTGCAATGCATGGCTTGTTTCATGGCGTGAAGCCTGCAAATCATAATCTAAGGCGAAGCTCACATTGTCCTTCGCCATTTCAAGCCCTATTCCTCCATTGAAAGCAAATGCATCTACATTTTCAACATTGTACGTCGCGTTTCCGATAACTGTTGGGATAGAGGAGGTAGAAGTCGCTTCCAAATCGCCGAAAGAATATGTCATACCCAAGTCTACACTTGGTGTGATATTCCATCCACTTACAGTCATAAATTCTTTTGAGAGAT
>CAYJPB010000204.1:0-1076 GCA_964371955.1 uncultured Desulfovibrionaceae bacterium
CAGTTGTTTTTATAGTTATACTTGCTTCATTTACAGCAGTTACTGTTACAGTAGGTCCGTCGTCTTCAAAATCGATTTCAATAGAGGTTGTGTTACCGCTAGGATTTTGACCGGGTGTCAAAGTTGTTTTAGCATCTTGAATGGTCACTGCGAATTGCTCAGGAGCATTTCCATCTACACCATCTACGGTGCTAGCATCATGATCATTATTATCTGCCGGATGTGTATAGGCAATAGTTTGTGTGTATTCGTATTCTAGTCTATATTCAAAATCACCATCAGCATCAAAATCACCAAAGCTTAAACGAAAGTCTGACAAGTTACCATAGGAACCGCCAACGATATCTGTGGCGACAAGAGGAATGGTATGTGCAGCATCAGCATATAAAACAGGAACAGATTCTGTGCCACCAACATATAATGTGGTGTTTCCTATAGTAATAGTTCCACCCACCATGGTTTCTGCAGAAGTAAAGATAATTGAACCATTTGCCGTATTGGAACCGGTATCACCCGCAGGATTGGTTCCTTGAGTTCCGTTAGGTAAGAAAGAATCATCAACTACATGATCAACAGAACTGGCGCCCAATTCAATTTGTGGCACATCGTTCGTACCTGTAACAACAATATCAACAACTTCAGAGCGCCATGCTCCTTGATCGTCTTGCACGTAAACAGTGTAAGAAAGATTTCTGACTTCACCTTGACCAAGCGCCTGTACGGCAGCACTATTATTATCGAGTACAAATTCATATCGTCCTGCTGTGTTAATACTAAATGTACCCCAATCAGCAGTGGTCACACTTTGACCAAGACCGGTAGGCATTGCAGGGCCTGTTTCGTTGTCTGAATCGCCGACATTCCCTGCAGCTACAAAGAAGTCAAGATTTGTTATACCCTCATCTGTACCGATATCATTTGCATCTATATCTGTAGCCGTGACTTGCCCCACAAAAGAAACAATTCCGCTATCTTCTGTTGCAGCAAAATTATCAACACTGAGTTCTAGAGTCGGTTGATCGTTTGTACCTGTAATGGAAACTGTAATAACTTGTGAAAAACTTCCGCTCGGCGTG
>CAYJPB010000204.1:1086-2513 GCA_964371955.1 uncultured Desulfovibrionaceae bacterium
TAAAGCCTGCGGCAACAAAATCCCATTAATAAAGAGCCTGTGTATACGGAACCGTATTATTTAAGAAATACGTGTATACACCGTCGGCAGCAAGAGAAAAATCGCCATACACACCGGTTCCGATAAAGCCGGGCGCAAGAGAGTATGTGACAGGTCCACCGTCAGGGTTGAAAATTGAAAGTTGACCGCTTACAACTGTTGTTCCCGCATAAAATTCGTTCGGGCCGCTAGTCAAAGTCAAAAGATCTCTCACACCTTCTTCTTCAACTTCCAACAATAAGTCTGATTCGTCGGGAATAAGACTTGGAGGAGTACCGCCAACACCGTCTGAAAGGAATGGATCTACATCATAGGCTGAAGCACCGTCAACACCGTCCAATGCTGAAATACCACCGGCAAGCAGAGGATTAACCGTTCCATACACACCAGGTGATCCGGCAACAGCAGCCGCTGCGGCAGGACCGGCAGCAGGCATCAAGGTTGAATCAAAAGCGGCAAAAAACTCTTCACCCGGAATAAGTACTCCATCTAGGTAAAAATCAGGGAAAACTTCATCATCATAAATTGTGTAAAAGTCTTCTAAAACAATGCTTGAACCATCTGCATCAAAAGAAATAACAAAGTCATCGTCAATTCTTTCAAGAATGGCCTCATTCACATCAAAGTCAAAAGAAATTTCAGTAATTTCCTCAGTAATCGGCGTAGATTCCTGAATAGTTGCAACTGGTTTTATCAGATTCATAATAGCCATAAACCGTCCTCCCGGAATAGAATAATATAATACGAAATTTAAAATAGAAAAGATGCCTCACAAAACAAAATGAAATCATTGTGAGAACGAATTTGAGAATGTCCGTCTATATTAATCAAAGAAGCGCAACATTTCTCAGTCCGCCGACATTAAACATCGTTGCGGAGAATAAAAAAGTTATTTATATAATAAAGTGAATATAGCAAATACGTAAAATTAATGCAAGCATTTTTTTATTTTTTTTATTTCATAATATCAAAGAGTTACAAGACAACACGTTTTTTATATATTATTTTATTTTAAAAATTTGACTTTATAAGCCATATAAACACTTATCCGCGTGACATTGGCTTCTCGCAATAGGGAAGGATTTCTCAGTTATCAACACAACCAATCTTAATTCCTGTTCTTTTTAGTTAATTCAAAAGAAATAACGGCATAATTTACATCAATAATGAAGAATATTCCTCAACAAAGCATTATGATTTACCACAACATAAAACTGAATTATAGTATGTTAACTTAATTCATTATACAAAATACTATATTTTGACAATTTGAGAATTAGATTGACGTGAGGGTTGACGCAAGAAAATTTCTTGAAAAGCTTACTAATTTTATTATAAATAATTTCAAATCTTTATGAAGTCTTCTTTCACCTTTTAAAAAGTTCCAT
>CAYJPB010000205.1:0-1891 GCA_964371955.1 uncultured Desulfovibrionaceae bacterium
CGGCCGTCAAAACCAATCATCATAGCTTTTCTGTAAGGAAGCGCGTTTGGTGATAAAAATTCGGGAACAGTAATAAGTCCGTCACTACCTGCAGAAACGCGTGTTGCCTCTCTTTCCAAAAGTGCTTCAACAATGGTTTCGTCATGATCAGCCATAAGCTGCCAAGGTTCACCCATAATTTCTTTGAACCAAGAAACACTCCACATACCACGGCGGATACCTACCATTCCTTCATACAAATAAGTATGTGGAATTGCGGCAAGGTTTGACCAATAATGAGTGGCATTGTCGTTAAACTCATGTCCTTTTACCATACCACCGATATACGTACCCAAAGATACAAGGCATGTATCGTCTTTAATAAGACCGGCGCCAAGCCCTTCAGTTGCTTTATCGTTCGCTGTAGCAATAACAAGGCAGCCTTCGGGTAGGCCTGTTGCTTCTGCCGCTTCTTTTGTTACATTTCCAAGCTTTTCACCGGGCATAACAAGATCAAGAAGATTTTCACGAGTGATGTTAAACTCTTTATAATCTTCAGGGTTATCACTCCACGCCCATGTTTCTTTATTGAATGGACCGTAAACACCTTCATAGTTAGCCGCTGTATCAAGGAAATTTCCCGTCATGCGAATAGTAAGATAGCCTGTTGTGGTGCTGATGTATTGGAATTCGGGAACATCATTTTGGTAAGCTTTTGCAAGACGTTTATCCATCCAGTTAATTACAGGGTAGGCTAAAGTTCCGTCTTTTTTAAGATATGTGCGACAACAGCGGATACTACCAAGCCCTATTGCAGCAATTTCCTTTGGGTCGCCACTAAATTTTCTCATTACACCTTTACAGGCAATTTTCATTGATTCCCAAAGATCGTCGCCGGGGTGTTCTGCTGTATCAGCATCAGGTGAATATAACGGCGCGAGGCTCACTCTTTCTTCACAGACCACGTGTCCGTTCAAATCAAAAATTGTCACTTTCGTGCTTTGTGTACCGCCGTCGATACCGATTACGTATTTCATACTTCAAAAAATCCTTTTATTTTGATTTTTTGGGGAAAAGCATATACTCTCCCCCAAAAAAACTATTTTTTTATCAGCTAAGATTATGCTATATCAGCATTTTCTACAGCAGGGTTTTCTTTGTTTTTCTTGATAAGTCTCATAAGCAATAATACAAATACAAGCCCTACAAGCATTGTTCCGAGCATGTATGTGAAGATCATTCTATACCCTTCGGCACCGGGGTAAGCGTCAAGCCAGCTTCCGATAAGAGTTGGGTTGAAGAAGTCAGGTGAGAAACCGATAAACATTGCCAAACCTGCAACAGTACCATAAATGTTTTTTGGAGTTCCCACTTCACCGATAATAGCATAATACATGCCGCGCATACCGTAAATTGCGAATGATGATGTTACCATAACAACAACGATTAATGCAACGCTTGCGCCCGTAGGAAGCATAAGCAATGCCGCAAGACATGCCGCAAATAAAATACCGAATACGCCGATGATAGCCGCACAACGACCGCCCCAAAGTTTTGAGAAACCACCGCTTATAGGAGCAGCTGCAAGACGGATAACGTCTTTACGCAAAATACCTACATAACCGGCCGCTACAGCGCTCAAACCAAGAACTGTTTCGGAATATGGTTGCATGTAAGATGAAGCGCTGTATACAGAATATACACAGAAGATAGTACCGGCACATAACCATGTAGCAGGAAGACGAACAGCTTTACCCATATCTTTCAACACGCTCATGCTGCTTGTTGCTTCTGCATCTTTGTTGTGAGGCATAAAGAAGAATGAAAGCACACCACAAAGAATTGAAAGCACACTCATAGCGATGATAACTGCTTTCATACCGCCCATGTTAGCAAATACTTGCATCAAACC
>CAYJPB010000205.1:1901-2501 GCA_964371955.1 uncultured Desulfovibrionaceae bacterium
CAACAACGAATACGCCGCGAATACCTTCGAACAAGCCGAATACTGTACCTTGACCGTCTTTATCTTGCAAGAGTGAAATAGCTTTTGTCATTGTTGGCCAGAACATACCGATGTTTGTGATTGACCAAAGAGCGTGGATAATCATGGTTTCGGTGAAGCTTGGAGCTGTTGAAAACCAAAAACCGAGAAGACCGCAACCAACTGCAGAAATTGTGAACAACCATTTATGTGAAAAACGGTCGGCAATCCAACCACCGGGGATATAAAGAATCATAGAAAGAAGTCCGAAAAGACTGGCTGACATACCAAAAGCAGTATTGTCTTGACCTAAGAATTCACGAAGTGGCTCATACAATGCCCAACGAAGATAAGGCAATTCGGTGATAACACCGCATGTAAGACAGATCATAAAAAATGCGATAAGTCTTGATGATTTACTATTTTCCATTAAATTTCTCCTAAAAATATTGCGCCCTAAGCAAATAAGGCTTATTGAAGCAAGTAGTTTTTTTGATTATATCAATTGTTCAAGAAAAGTTACTCTTTTATAGGGTTTGCAAAGGGGGTTACCCCCTTTGCCCTCGCCGGAGGCGAATACTA
>CAYJPB010000206.1:0-2478 GCA_964371955.1 uncultured Desulfovibrionaceae bacterium
ATCAAGCCCTTCAAATAAAATCGATCCTTTAGAGATAAAACCCGGTTTTGAAATAAGGTTAATGAGTGAAAAACCCGTTACCGACTTACCGGCACCGGATTCGCCCACAAGCCCCAAACGTTCGCCGGCATTGAGTGTAAAAGACACGTCACTCACAGCTTTCAAAGAAATACGGCGCATGGCAAATTCAACACTCAAATCGTTCACTTCTAACAGTGGAAATTCATTTGTATTCGACATATACGCCTCTAATCTTTATAAATTTTTGGATTGAGATAGTCACGAAGCCAATCGCCCAAAAGGTTGATGGATAAGGACAATAAAACAAGTAATACACCGGGGAAAAGTGTTATCCACCAAAAGCCGGAGAAGAAATAGTCAAAACCTGAACGGATAAGCGTGCCGAGTGAAGGTTGAGTAATTGGCATACCGAGCCCAATAAAGGATAAAGCCGCTTCAGTCATAACTGCCTGTGCTACTTGAAGCGTAGAAATAACCAGTACAGGGGTAAGACAGTTTGGCAAAATTTGTCTAAAAACAATGCGCACACTTGAAAAGCCCACAACCCTTGCCGCCTCAACATATTCTTTTTTCTTTTCTGCAAGCACAGAACCGCGTACAGTTCTTGCCATTTTTGGCCATTCCGAAATACCTATAACCAATATCAGAAAGGGAATTGCAACCCTTTCGTAACCGGAAACCCCCACAGCCGCCATAATAATAGCACCGAAGAAAATGGCCACCATATAGGAAGAAAATGACAATTGCACGTCCGCCACACGCATAAGAAAGCTATCCATTCGTGAAGAACCGTAACCGGCAACAAGTCCAACCACAATACCTATCCCAACTTGTAAAATTACCGAACCAAAACCGATAATCAAAGAAACTCTCATACCATAAAGCATGGCGGAAAGAATATCACGCCCTTGATCGTCAGTGCCGAGTAAGAATCTCGAATCGCCGTCTTCCATCCATATAGGCGGGCGTTCGGCATCCATAATTGTAATTGTTGCTTCATCATAAGGAGTGTGTGGAGCCAGAATTGGCGCACCGAACGCTCCCACAAAAAGCAGTATCATAATAAGCGCGCTGAAAACTGCAATTTTATCTTTAGAAAAAGAGTACCAAAAATCGGAATCAAAGAATTGTTTAATTTTTCCCATTATTTTCTTCCTGTAATACGTATCATAGGATTAATAAGCCCGTAAACCAAGTCAACAATTGTGTTAACGCCAACGAAAACCACCCCGCAAAACAGGAGGTAAGCCACAAGCATAGGAGTATCTGCTCTATGCACTGCTGAAATAAACATATAGCCAAGCCCCGGCCATGAGAACACACTTTCTGTCAAGATTGTGTAGGCAATCATTGTACCTATTTGCACACCGCCCATAGTAATAACGGGTAAAAGCGCGTTTCTGAACGCGTGATGCATAATAACATTATAATTTGAAATGCCTTTAGCTTTAGCAAATTTCACATATTCGGTTTGCATAGTTTCAACCATTTCTGCGCGAATAAGACGAATAAATACCGGTAACATAATTACTGTCAAGGCGACAGTAGGCATAATAATGTGTTTAAAAGCGCCCCATGAGAGTAAATTTGACTCCCAAGCGCCGATAAGCTCTGTCGGACCTCGCCCATATGCCGGTAACCACCCAAGTGTCACGGCAAAGAAATAAATCATTATAATAGCAATAAGATAGACAGGAATCGAGACTCCAAGCACCGAAATAGCCATTATTGTTCGAGAAAGCCCTGTTTTTGGGCGAATGGCGCAATACACGCCGCAAGGAATACATATGAGAATAATGAGCAATGTTGAAAGCAAAACAAGTTCCAACGTTGCGGGAGCTTTTTCAAGAATAATATCAATAGCCGGTTTTCTGTAAATGTAAGACGTTCCGAAATCGCCTTGCACTGCTTGAGTCATAAATCGCCACCACTGTGTGACGATTGGGTCGTTCAAGCCAAGTTCTTCGGCAAGAGCTTCTCTTTCTTCAACAGAAACAGACACACCAACCATTTCTCGCACCGGATCGCCGAAGGAATATTTAATTCCAAATCCGATCATGCTGATTACCAAGAGCGCAAGAACTGCTTGAATAAGTCGTCTGATAATAAATGCAAACATTCAACACCTCATTAGAATAACTACAAAAACGTCAGATAATATCGCTTTTGTCAAAAGTACATTTCCATCTTATACACTAAATTTTTTTTTTTTGCAAGTTTTACATGATAAGAAATTTAGCAATTTTTTGAGATATTTTATTTGCTGAAAAATTGATTAATACCAAAAAATTATATCTATATTTTAAATAGTTATCCTACTATTTATAAATTATTTATTTGTTAAAAAAATTATTTGACAATCATCGATAAATATACTAAAAGTTCTTTTGTCACAAATTATGTGGGGTTGTAGCTCAGTTGGGAGAGCGCTTGAATGGCATTCAAGAGGCCAAGAGT
>CAYJPB010000207.1:0-2444 GCA_964371955.1 uncultured Desulfovibrionaceae bacterium
TCCCTTCCTTGCGACAGAGCTATTACTTTTTTGTAAAGATCTTGAGCTTCTGCAACTGTATTTTCAATCCACAACACTTGGCTTCCCATCTCTGCCGCTTCAAGGGCTTTATCAAGAGCGTCATTATCATGAGAAGTTTTATTTACTTTTACTAAGCGTGAGCTATCACTTGGCAATGCAACTTCTTTTTCGATAACAATCTGTTTTTCTTTTAGAAATGCAGTAATAAGAGGATAGGCTTCACTCTGAATTTGCATTGACACTTCTTTGGGAAACAATGAAATTCTTCTTTCTTTTGTAAGGGTTGCACTCAAGATAATAACTGTGCAATTGAGAGCAAGAAGCGAAGCTATAAGTTCGTTGATAAGTGTTCCTGTATACGTATCGTAAGAATGAATTTCATCAAGAATAACAACTTTTCCGGCAAGCCCAAAAGTGCGAACTGAAGCGTGTTTCACATTGATGACAGACATAAGAGCTTGGTCGATCGTACCCACTCCAAAAGGAGCGAGTAAGGCTCTTTTCTTAGACGCAAACCACGAATAGTCAAGCTTTTCATCTTCACTATATGCATACAAACCATAATGCTTCAACCACGATTTACCATGTGTTAACAAATTGATTATTTTATTGTTTTTTTCAGATTTAGGAAGAATCTTTTCCAAAAAACTTTGCATACGCTCATGAATTTTTTCTGATGTAAGCTGAGTAGGAAGCGCAAAATAAATTCCCGATGCTTTTGATGTTTCGAGCATTTTATACGCAACATAAAGAGCGGCTTCTGTCTTACCTATGCCCATAGGTGCTTCTAAAATATAAAGCCTTGTACCACTTGCAAGCGATGAAAATTCATACTGTATAGTGTTTTCTCTGAAACCAAATATTTCTTCAAAAGAAAGGTCGGATATTATATCAACTTTACCGAAGCCGACATTATCTACGGCATTTCTTACATTCTCTTCCCATAAAGGTGATGGAATTTCAAAATAGCTTCCCGAGCCTATCCAGTCGGCAATAATGGTAAGTCCTAAAATATAATTTATCAAATATATCAAAGAATTTTCTATTTCAAATTTTGGAAGGACATCAAGCCCGTAAAAGCTTTTTATCAAGTCGTGCATACAGCGAACACGTTCTTTTTGCCACTCTTCGCCACCAAAACATTCGCTGTTTTCTGTTTGCTTCAAAGAAAGCAATCTTTCATGGTGTTTACCTACAATATATGGTAGGATTTTATTTTCATAAGCGTAGAGAGCATTTACTGCTAATGCAGAAACATTGGAGTGACCACCCCATACATTTTCATCGAGATTGACACCAATCAAGTCAGGTAAATTAGCTTGAAGCTTTTTCTGAAATGTAGGAGAAATTTTCCCAATATCATGTAGGAGTGCTGGAAGTTCTGCATATTGCGAAATAAGTGGACGAATACTATCGTTACAACGTGAGATAAGCTCTCTTGCGATAGAGGCTACAATAGAGGAATGTTCAAAAACATTATAGCCTAGGTGGATAGCATCGTCTTTTTGATATGTTTTTGCATAACAATGATTATACCGAATCAAAGGAATACTATCTTGTTCAACTTTTTTGAATATCATAGTACAAACTCGAATAAATCTGATTATTAGCTATAAAATAATGGAATATGCAAGTCTTGTCAATTATAATTTAGATTGATGATAAACTGTGCATATGATGAGGCAAGTTATTCAGCATTTAGTAAGTTTCTTCACTCACAAGCTCAATCCCATTTTCTTTCAAAAGCTGTGCCGTCACCCCACCAGCATCAATAAGCCTACCAATGAAACTTCCATCATAAATTTTAGCACAACCGCATGAAGGGCTCTTACTCTTCAAAATGGCGATTTTCACTCCGTGTTTACGGGCTATTTCAAGGGTTTTCCGTGCTCCTAACAGGTAAGCAGGGGTATAGTCCTCACCGTTTTTTGTAACGACTTTGAAATTGTCGCTATCTGTTTGTATTTCGCATGGCGGACGAGGTATTGGCAATCCGCCCAGAACTTCCGGGCAGACTGCCAGAGCTTTTCCATCATCAACTAATTTTTTGAGTTCGGGAATAATTGAAGAGTTGCCGTCGTATCGGCAGTTTTCACCCACGAGGCAAGCGGATATAAGAATCATAAGAAAGCCCTTATAGTTTTTATAAAGTGTAAGGGCTTTATGTCAAATGTCAAATCAAAGAACTTTTCTAATCTATATAACCTTTATCTTTCATGGATGCTCTAATTCCACCTTTTTCTGCTCTATCAGAAGATTTCCTAATCTGTCCACCATTTCTTCCTTGCTGTAATCTGAACTGTTATAGTTGTCTCGGTGTTGGCTTGCAGCAGCCCCGGTTGAAATTGTTTCCTTGAGAATTTCGCCTGCAATAGACACTACGCCTTTGCCAATAGAACCGACAACATTCCAAAAACCCATAT
>CAYJPB010000208.1:0-2367 GCA_964371955.1 uncultured Desulfovibrionaceae bacterium
TTGGGTTTTCAGGCGCAAGAGGCGATTCTTGCTTCTTTTGCTCCTTTTGTGATTGAGAATTTCTCTTCGCTTGTTGATTCTGCTTTGGCGTAATTCCGTCTGTATCTTCTTCGGTGACTATCCCGAGCATAGCTGATAGGGCATACCTGCGAGCATACGTGATTGCCGACCCCATTGCTTGCGGATCAGGCTTTGATAGAGGAATAACCGTAAGAGATGACTGCCATTGCCCTGATTCGGCGTGCGTGAGCTTCGTGACAAGCCCAAGGGAGTAACCCTGAGCCATCTCATTTTGTGGTGAACTTCCCACAGGAACGGGGTACTGACAGAGCCAAATGCCATTAGAAAGCAACGGCTCTCGACAAACTTCCATAATGCTGTTTAAGCTCGCATACTTATTCTTAGCAAAAGGATTTACAGCATCTTTAGTTGCCGGTTGAAGTGTTTTCTGCACTGATAAGAGAGCCTTTGCCAATTTTGTGATGTCTTGCGATTGATAATTTTCCATATTTTCTCCTTATGTTTTGATTTTTGTGCTATGAACGCAAAAAATCCCCTGCACAGTCTTTTGAGCCATGCAGGGGATTTGATTTTTTTGCGCTTTTGAAATAAAGGGGGATTATTTCAGATTGGTAATATATAAGTGAAATGGGATGAGGAACATTTTTTCAATTTTATCTCAATTCCAATCGCGAAACTCTTTATATTTCTTTACTGCATTTTTCAAACTTGCCATGCCTGCCGTTTTGTCTCCATTTATAGGTATACAGTTCAAGTCATAAGTCAGTGTATGTAATAAAGATTCTAATCCATCCTCACTGTAAAAATCATCTAAATCACCTAAGTGTTTTTCAACTCTTTTACACCTACTTATACAATCACCTCTTGGTCGTGTATCTAACCGTGTGTAGTTTTCAAGATACGCTGTAAATTCTTGAACTTTCATAATGATTCCTTTCTTGTTAGTTTGTTGATAATCCATTTTGCTCTAGGTAAACAGAAAAAATATAATCAAGATATGTGACTGTTGCATTTGCAACAAGTTGTGCTTCGCGTTTTTTTATATTGATTCTTTTTGTGCCAACACCATGACTTGAGCCTTGTGCATTGCGCATTTCAATTACAGCCTGAATTGTTTTTTCTAAACCTGAGAGCATGGCATTTATACGATTATCAAAACTTTTGTCCTGCTGAATACCGAGTTCATTTTTTATAAGCTGTTGCAGTTTCAGAAAATCACCTTTAGGTAATTTTGTTACCTCATGTTGATTTTGCTCAAGAATATAAAAGATAATTTCCTCCGTAAGTGTTCGTGCAGAAGTAAGAACATTATCATATCTACCTTCATCAAGGTCTTGAGCTATACGCTTGTGTAAAGAGTGAATATAATCCAAATTTATTAGTTTACCATGAATTGGTTCAATATAGGTAGGTGCATCAGACGGCAAAATTGCAAAAGTATTCTGGTAATAAACAAGTTTTTTATCACTATACAGTAGATACTTATTGATTTTTTCAACTGCCACAGTAACAATTGCTTTATATTTTGCTTTAGCTGCTTCAGTATTGGGTTCATTTCGCAAGCGGTCTTTGAATCGTGCAAACTCAAAAAGGTACTGTAGCAATGATACTATAGTTTCATTTTTGATTGTATATTCAAGAAGTTCCTTCATATACGTCCATCTGCTTCCACCAGTTGTGTTTGTAAAACCAAATCTGGTACATAGACTTTGTAGGTCTGTACCACGATAATAAGGCATGCAAAGAGAATCGTCCTCACTAGAAAGCGATTTTGGTTCTCCCATAAGAATATTATAAATTTCACGTTGTAATAAAATAGAAAAATCTGATTCCATCTCTCCCTCCCTACTCCTCAAAAGTCAACTTTGGAAGGCTATCAACTATAGCAAGAGTCTGTACGCTTACGTTTATCACGCTGAGGAGCAAATCAAGGATATAGCGTGGTTTATCGTGTTCACTTGCCCAGTCGTTAGGGTTGTTGACGATGCCACTTTTACTGTCTGTGGTGATTCGATAGCGCTCCATAATCCACTCGATAGCGGAACGACCATTTACAACATAATTATACGCCTCTAACGGGATATTTTCAAGCTTTATTGAAGAGTTATAGATAATTATATTTTTATCGTCTTTTTTATCCTTTTTAGGAAATTTCATTTTTTTGACAACAAAATTATTACTTTCCGCATTACTGACGATAACGTCAGAATGTGGAGGGATTGTTTCATAATTCAAGTGTAGTTCTGCTAATTGTCTGCCTTTCATTGAAAAATCCATAAAGTCTTCAATATTATCAACAATAGGAATACGGGCAAGCACTTTTTTGAGGTCGTCATTGAAGCGTTC
>CAYJPB010000209.1:0-2320 GCA_964371955.1 uncultured Desulfovibrionaceae bacterium
TATTCGTGAGCAAAACCACTCAAAGTGGCTCACTTTTTAAGTAGCATTTATAATCCCCCACACCGACTGGTTTTTCTTGTTGTTGAAAATTCTTTTGCCGAGATATATGGCTTTAGAAATTAGAAATAAGGATTTTTACACTTTTCTTTAATTGGAAAATCTGCTTGACAAATTGTGTTTTCTGAATCCAATATATTGCATATATTACAATTTTCACCAAGGCAGGGAACAGCATGAAAATAACGATAATAACCGGTGGCTCACGCGGATTGGGCTTGCACATGGCTCAGACTTTTTTGGAGAAGAATTACGAGGTCATTATTCTGGATTGCATAGATCCGGTTGAAGCAGATATTCTTTCCCATAAAAATTGTAGATTTATCAAGACGGATATATCAGACCCTACTGAAATTGAACAAGCTTTTAATCAAATTCAAGAAAAATTCGGTACTGCGCATATTCTCATAAACAATGCGGCTGTAAGTGCGTTTGAAAAACATGTGTCAGAAGTTAGACTTGAAGACTACGACAGCGTTTTAAACACGAATTTGAGAGGAGCTTTTCTCTGCGCTCAAGCATTTATTCGTCTGAATAGCGGAGAAAATTTCGGACGTATCATCAATATTTCCTCAACTCGTTGGCATCAAAATGAAGCGAATTGGGAACTTTACGGCATGAGCAAGGGCGGTATTGTTTCTTTGACCAACAGCCTCTGTGTTTCACTTATTGGCACGCCGATAACGGTAAACGCCATCAGCCCCGGTTATATTTGTACGGGCGATTACGATAGCCTTGATGAAAGTGAACATACAATTCACCCCTCAAATAGAGTAGGCAAACCACAAGATATTTCAAGAGCTTGCCTCTTTCTTGCGGATGAAGAAAGCGATTTCATCAATGGCGCAAACCTCGTGATAGACGGCGGAATGACAAAGAAGATGATTTATTAATTTTTGTCATTTTGTGATGGAAAACACCTGCAATTATCTAATATCATTACGTATAATACTGAAAGGCATAGTTTACTCCCGATCTTCAATAACAAGACAAAATTGTTCTTTCGTGGATTTCATTTATTTTTTCATTGACTGGCATTGTTTTAAGTAAAGTTTCAAGGCAATCAAGGCTATCAGCTATATTTTTTTCACACTCTTTCCATGTGTATTTCCCTGCTTTTATGTCTTTAAGATGTTCTGCATTTTTTAGTGGAAAAACAAGATGCCCTGTTTCTATCAGCTCTTCAATCTGGAAAGTACAACGTATTGCATGCGATATCGCTTTCCAGTCAACATTTTCATTCTGTTCCGCTTGCACAGCTCTTTCACCGAATTTTTTATACGTAGCTTCAAACCTTTGCACTATTTCAGAGATTTTTGTTTTTTCATGAAAACCTGAACCGCAAATATATAAAATATTATAGCCTTGCGTATCAGCTTTATCAAAGCAGAGCTTTTCATCAAAGAACAAGTCTTTAAGTTCGGGTATCACAACTCCAAAAACATCCTGTTTTGTATATTTGCTTTCGTCTAAGTCTTTGATTATTTTATTATAAACAGATTTTAACAAATGAAGTCGTGAGCCTTTCAATCCGTATTTCTTAGCCTGATGATGGGCATAAGCTATATACGAAGTGTTTTCGCGAAGATTAATAAAGTCCATAGGCGATTTAAACACCATAGTTTCCGAGAGAATAGGAGAAATATAGACGAGCGAATCCTTGTTTGTATAGGAAAAAAGCATATCAATAGCATTGGTATCACCTCTTTTGAGGAGCGCAAACCAATGTTGCAAAGACCACAAATCTATATCCACATCAACATTTGAATTTCTTACTCTATCATTACTTGTATGGTGCACGATTGATTGGCACTTCTTTTCAAGTATCAAGTTTTCAAGATTAGGGAGGAAGATGCCCTTATAGTCGGTGTCAGAATTTTCTGTATTTGTGCCATAAAGATGAGAACCAAATTTTACAAGATAGAGTAAAGTTCCTTTGTTTTCGCAAAGTGATTCAACAAATTTTATTATTTCTTGCATAGGAAAGCCTTCAAATAATTCTTACTTTTTCTTTTAATTTAGTGATTCCTTTATCTATTCAAGCACCTGTGCAACAAGAAGTCTTACACAAAACACGGATTTTATCAAGATATAAAAAATGTGATGTTATTCTACCTTGTTTTTATCCTAAAGTATCTATATGTGGGATACTTTTAAATTTTATCAAATTTGTACCGACTTAATCTCCATACTCAAACTCAATGTCTCTACAAGTCTGAATAAGAACACTTTTTTGATAGTGAAGTTCGCTCACAAGTGTTTG
>CAYJPB010000210.1:0-2290 GCA_964371955.1 uncultured Desulfovibrionaceae bacterium
ACAGCGGCATCTTCGAGAATTTTTCTATCTCTAATAAGCTGATTATTTTCACTTTTTAGCATTGCATTTTCTTTTTCTAATTGCTTTACACGCTCCGCAAGCTTTAAAGATTCTTTAGGTTCAGGATCTATGGGGGATAGCGGTAAATCTCCTTGTTTGGCTTTATAAAGCCATGTGTAGATAGTATCAACCGGAACATTCAATTGTGTACTTGCGTTTTTGGGGCCAATTTCCTTAGCCAATGCGACTGCATTGGCTCGATATTCTGCCGTATAACTTCGTTGAATTTTCTTAGCCATAATTACTCCTATGCTTCTTTTTATTTATAGAAAATTATGACAAAATTCAATAACACTTTTTTTGTACTACATCAGATTTCTACAAGCAATTATTTATAGGTGGAATTTTTTTATCCTCAAAGGAACTAGAGCTGGCTCAACTTTAGTTGCGACTGCTCTAGAGCATTGACAAGGCGATTTTTTTTTGAAAATGTTCTAGACTTTGCGAAGTTTTTCTCTATCTTTTTTAGAATAGGGTATGCCAAAAGACTGCATACGGCTACGTAAAGTTGCGGGATGCATATTTAATAGTTCTGCCGCACCGCCTTTGCCCTGTATTCTGCCATTTGTGAGATGCATAATTCTTTCAATCTCTTCTTTGGAAATTTTTTCTACACGCTTTCGCGATGTTGTACTGTTGTTTGGTAAGAAGCTGAAATCAAGCTCGTTTTGTAATCTGCTTTTCTTTGACAATAATGCCCGTTCTATAGCATGTCGCAATTGACGTACATTACCGGGCCACTGATAATGTGAAAAAAGGCAAAAATTTTCATCCGTTAAAAGAGGAGGAGTATCTATTTGTAATTTATTGATATAATAGTTGTAGTAATAATTTAAAAGTACGGGAATGTCTTTTTTCCTCTCTCTGAGAGGAGGGATGACTATGGGAAAAACGTTTAGTCGATAATATAGATCTTCTCGGAATGTATTTGCCTGCACCATTGCCCAAAGATCTTTGTTTGTTGCGGCAATAATTCGTATATCAAGTTTCATAATTTTCTCACTGCCGATGCGTGTCACTTCTCTATTTTCAAGAGCACGAAGGATACGCACTTGCGCATTGGGTGACAGTTCACCTATTTCGTCAAGATAGATTGTTCCTTTATTTGCCTGTTCAAAAAAGCCTTTACGTGATTGAGTTGCACCTGTGAATGCACCCTTTTCATAGCCGAAA
Organism: uncultured Desulfovibrionaceae bacterium; assembly: GCA_964371955.1. Taxonomy (GTDB): domain Bacteria; phylum Desulfobacterota; class Desulfovibrionia; order Desulfovibrionales; family Desulfovibrionaceae; genus CAYJAZ01. Next base: position 1,234 of record CAYJPB010000210.1, read on the forward strand.
AGCTCACTTTCAATGAGATTTTCAGGAATTGCGCCACAGTTTACACGCACAAAAGGTTTTCCTGCACGCGAAGAAAGAGAATGTATTGTTTCGGCAACAATTTCTTTACCCGTGCCTGTATCGCCTTGAATGAGCGCGGTAGTATCATATTTTGCAACGTCGTTTATGTCTTCCAAAACTTCTTTTAGATCAGGGCAATTAGCGATTAAGTCTTCAAGAGAACTTATGCTCGTGCCACTTGGAAAGAGCATAAGGTTTGCTCTTGGATTCTCATAGTATAAAGGCATAACCAAATTTGTGAAGAATTGGCGAAGCGACATGATTAAATCTGCATGCGTTTGATTGAAGTTTTTTTCTTTGTTTGAAAGTAAACTGATGCAAATAAGATGCTCTTTGCCTTCGCTCAGGTAGATGGGAAGTACGAGTGAAGAGGTTGCAGTAAAGGGAAAATCTTTAAAATACTTTGAAAAGTCCGGTGATTTTTCTATATTTTCCATGATATGCACTTTTGAAAAATCTTTCCCAAAATGTTTTTCCAATTCTGGAACCGTCATTAAATAGTTTTTTCTATAGCTATTACGAGAGACATTTTGATTGACAGTATATTCAATAAAATTGGTAATAATATTATGTTTTCTATCAGCAGATAAACAAATCGCTCTGTCAAAAGAGATTTTTGCTTCTAAAAATTTAAAAAGATTAATGAGTCCTTCTTCTTTTGAGAGAACATTCATTATTGTTTGTAGTAATTCGTCTTTTGTGTTATCGAGCATAAATTACTCCTAATCATATTTAATATGAATGATATATTTTCTATTTGTATATATATCAGATGATTACGTGATTGTCAAATAAATTCATATATATTATTCTCTTGTTGAGTAAAGTAATATGTTGATATTATTGAATGTTAAATTTGGCACAAAACTTGCTATAATAAATATAAAATTATTTATGGAGATTTATTTATGATTAAAAATGCAATTGTATTAATGTTCGATTCTCTGCAATTTAACTATGTCGGCGCTTATGGCAATGACTGGATCAAAACTCCAAA
>CAYJPB010000211.1:0-2269 GCA_964371955.1 uncultured Desulfovibrionaceae bacterium
ACGCAGGTGTTTCCAAAGAGGATTTGCCAAGGGCGGCAGCCCTTTTGGAATCCTCTTTGGTCGCCGAAGGCACAAGATGAAATATTGAAATGAAAATGATAAAGTAACCCACTTAATATTTGTTGAAACTCGAACTAAAAAAATAAACACTACAACAGTTTTTTTTGGAAGTTGAAGACAAAAAAAGAGCAGTTGAAATACGGACTCTAAAAGAAATTACATAAAGTCCGCTTGAAACTCGAATTTATAAAAAATAAAAATAAAAACAATATAACAACTTGATGGAGTCAATTATGAAAATGAAAGCCGCCGTTATGATGGGCGTAAACCAACCACTTGAAATTCATGAAATTGAATTAGACGAACCAAAAGCAAATGAAGTGCTCGTTAAAATTCAAGCTACTGCTGTGTGTCACAGTGACTTAAACAGCTTGGAAGATCCCACAACTCCTGTACCGCAAGTTTTAGGACACGAAGGCGCCGGTATTGTTGTGAAAGTTGGCGACAATGTAAGCACTTGTAAAGTGGGCGATAAAGTTGCTTTGAGCTGGGTGCCTTATTGCGGAACTTGTGCATATTGCCGTGCAGGCAAGGTGAGCCTTTGCGAAACTGCTTTCGGTCCAATGTTTGACGGTACACTTTTGGACGGCACAAGCCGTATGAAATTGAATGGCGAAACCTGCTATCACATGTCCTTGCTTTCAACTTTTGCTGAATACACAGTTGTTCCTGAAATGAGCTGTGTTGTTATTCCGCAAGAAATGCCTTCTATCCCTGCTTCTATGATTGGTTGCGGTGTTACTACAGGCTATGGCGCAGCTGTGCGTGCGGCTGATGTTCGCCCCGGTTCTTCTGTGTGCGTATTTGGTATTGGTGGTGTGGGTATTAACGCAATCCAAGGTGCTAAAATTGCAGGCGCAAGCAAAATTATTGCTGTTGATGTGAAAGACGATAACCTTGAAATAGCAAAAGAATACGGCGCAACTCACGTAATAAACTCACGTAATGTTGAAGATCCTGTAGACGTGATTAAAGAACTCACAGACGGACACGGTGCTGAATACTGTATCGACTGTACAGGCGTTCCTGCTGTTGGTGCAACTGCATGGAGAGCTGCTAGAAAAGGCGCAACCATTGTTGTTATCGGCGCATATCCTACAGGTTCAGAATTGAAACTTCCTGCTGCCGGTTTCCACCGTGTTGGTAAAGTTATAAAAGGCGCTTTCTATGGTGAAGTGAACCCATTCAATGACTTCCCACGTATCGCTCAGCTTTACCTTGACGGTCAATACAGCCTTGATAATCTTGTTATCAAGCAAATCAAACTTGAAGATATTAACGAAGCGTTTAACGCTTTCCATGATCCAACTGCTAAGAATACAGGACGTTACGTTATCGTATTCCCTGAATAAGTAAGATTATATCCGTGTAGATTTATGTTATAATGACCTCTGCACAACTTTTTGTGCAGAGGTTCATGGAAGTTTACAGGATATATTCAAGCAAAATAAGAATAACTCTATTTATAGCAAATGACGTTTTTTAATAAAAAACAGTCATGCGCTTTACTGCGGGCAAAATTATGCGTAAAGAACACGATTGCTTAGGTTCTTTAGACATTGACGATAATGTTTATTATGGAATTCAAAGCATTAGAAATACTGAAGCTTCACAGGTTACAGGGCAAAGTTTAGGCTGTTGCGCTCAAGAATTTCTCCTGTGCTTGGCGCAGATTAAAAAAGCTTGTGCGTTGACAAATACTGACTTGGGCAGCCTTGATAAGGAAGTAGGTAAAGCAATAATTCAAGCCTGTGATGAAGTTATAGACGGTAAACATTTCAATCAATTTCCTGTGGATATTCTCACCGGAGGCGGTGGGGTTGGTATCAACATGAATATGAATGAAGTGCTTGCCAACAGAGCAAGTGAAATTCTTTGCGGTAAAAAGACTTATGATTGTGTACATCCAAACACGCATGTGAATATGGCTCAATCAACTAATGATGTTGTGCCCTCTGCCATGCACCTCTTTTTTCATGCAAAAATACAAAAACTGTGTGCGGTTTCTTCCAAACTCAGACAAGCCTTCAATCAAAAAGCAAATGAATATGACAAAAGTGTAAAGCTTGCACGCACCTGCTTGCAAGATGCTCTTCCTGTAACTTTTGGGCAAGAATTTTCAGCCCATGCATTTTTTTTGGAAAGACAAGAAAAATTGCTCCTTGAGCTTCTTGATGAGTGCTTGACTCTTCCTTTGGGAGGAACAGCC
>CAYJPB010000212.1:0-2257 GCA_964371955.1 uncultured Desulfovibrionaceae bacterium
TAGCAACAATAATAAACTTTGCAATGAAGCGGTTTATGCACTCAATTGCCTCAACATTAATATCGAAAATATCCTTGATGTACTCAGCAAAGCCGAGGACCAAGGGGCTCTCGAAGCAATCGATTACCAATCAATAGTGTTAGAATTGCAAGAAATATTGAATAATTATTACAATAATCGTTTGGCACAAATAACACTGCGACGAAACAGTGATTTTGCAAGGGATATAGATGAAAGACTCAGACAAGCCAAAACCATAGAAACGAACAGACACACAGTACTTGAAAATACAAATATAGCAAACAGGTTCGAAAGCATTTCCGCCCCAAAAAGAGAAATGAGTATGCTTGATACTTGTGTAACAGATATTTCAGAAAACGCTGTTATAATTGAAGAAAGCATAAATGAAGAAGATTTTGTCTACCCAACATTATTGAGGTAACACTATAGACATATCGACAGAGCTTGTAATTGCATCCATAGGGCACCAAATATTATCGCATGCAGGATGCTCAAAATTCTATCTTTGCTTTTTTGTGTATTTTAAAGTCGACATCAATATTTACAATATGTTACATACAAGTTTTGTTTGACTTACTACATAAAATTTATTAAAAAATGTGTAGTAAGTCAAACAAATTCGCTCTTCAAATTCTCCATGAGCCTCTGCGCAGTACAGAGATCAGTCCATAAAAGTTACTTAATTAAACCGTCTAAGAAATTGGGGCAGTTCAGCAACGGTACAGGAAAAAGCGCAAACAAATTCAAGCTTTTAGAATCTAAATCTAAAGTTCAAGCTCCCCGCGTGTGATTGTTGATCTGAACCGAATTCACCGCTATAATTTGCACCTACGCTGAAATTGCCGTGTGTCCATTCCAAGCCTGCATTTGCAAGGAAAGTAGTGCTGTCGGTGCTTACAAGCGTTTCGTAGCGTGCGCCGAACATATCAAAACTTGAGCTGATATCAGAACCCGTCAAGTTTTGGCGGATACCAACTCCCACACTTGGAGAAAGCACGCTTGAACCCATGGCATAATTGCCCTGCCATGTGACAGTCAAATCTGCATAAAGATTAGAGTAAGAAACCTCGTGGTTGCTTATGTTGTACATGTCATACGGGGCGGCAAAGTGGAGATTATAGCCATCAGTGTTACCGTACAGGTATGAGAAACCGATTTCTGGAACAATGATATTACTTTCATTGATTTCAAAGATATAACCTGTATGCAAACCTGCAAAGAAAGCTGATGTGCCAAACTCTTCGCTCGTATTGCCAAAAGTATGCGTATATTTGATATCGTTACTGCCGAAAGCAAAAGTCGCGTTTCCGCTTAAATACCAGTTAGGATTGAAAAAATAATGCGAATGTGCACCGAATGCGAATGAGTATGTATCGCTTTCAAGGTTGTTGCCGTCAGAATTTGAAGCGTTGAAGTCAATATGTCCGCCAAGTGCGAATTTTTCGCTGAAATTATAGGTGACACCGCCTGATACGCCATAAATGGCTGAATCGTAATTATATTCGCTGTTGTCGGTGTAAGAACCGTAAGGCGTTGCGAAGACTGTCCATTTTGGCATTTCTGCTAAAGTGTGAGAACCAGCGGCGATACCTTGATTTTCAGCTTGTGCAACTTCTTCTAATTTAAAAGCTCTGTTATACACATTAGCAATGGCGTTTTTTGTTACGTCGCTTACTCCGTTCAAGTGGGCAATATGCCCGTTGAGCGTTACCCCTGCAATGGCACTTGTGGGCAATACTCTTGTGTTGAGTGAAAGGCTTACGGTTGGCGCACTTGTTGTGCCGCCTAAAGTTGCGGTGAGCAAGTCCACTTCTGTTTTTACTTCAGCGATGGAGCCGTTGATTGTTGTTTGCAATTGCATATCACCGTTTGTATCTTCAATAGCCACCATTTCTGCTACATTATAGGCTTTCCCAAGCACAAAACCATTTGCGGCAGTATCGGGGCGAACAATTAATGTTGCGCCCTCTGTGCCGTTTTTAAAAGTGAGAATTTGTCCATTATCCAAACCAAAAACAGTGTCGTTTCCACTCCATCTTCTTAATGTGGTTGCCCAAATGTCAACTGTGAAAGAATCACCAAAAGCTTCATAGGCTTTTCCTCCTGCCCCTGTCGCCTTTGCTGTGATTATACCTGTATTGTTTAAAAGATGTATACCGTTTACATTATTTCCTCTCACATACATGCCGTAGACATCATCATTACCGCTCACGTCAATAGTGCCGCTATTTGTGAG
>CAYJPB010000213.1:0-1446 GCA_964371955.1 uncultured Desulfovibrionaceae bacterium
GCAATAGGGCAGAGTCTTGGGCAGAGTGGTGCTGTTTCACCTCTCCTTGCGGCGTGGACACCGCATGCTTTTGTCCTTTTATTTTCGCTTTGGCGTATAAGTAAAGTATATTACTCATCTGATTTTGAGAGTTTTGAAAAAAGTTAAGCTTTGTTATACATTCAAGTGAATCCGAATTGTTATTGTATTAGGATTCACTTGAGTCTGTTCTAATTACGTGGACATCTTACTGTCTACTTTGTTATTGTTTTTGTGAGCTTCTGTTGTTGTTTCGATTGTTTTCTGTAGGCATGTTTTGCTCTTGAGGCAAAGTCAGCATAAAAGCATGCGCATCATTGATGATATTATCTCCGGGGGTACACATTGCCGAGATATTCAAGCCTAAAGGGTTTGTCATAAATGTAGTCAAAAGCTCTGTAAAGCCCATAGGTTCGGCGAAGTTTGTTGCCACATTCAAAGTGCCCGGGTTTCTTAAACATTCGTCTAAAGCCGCAACACTTTGCCTGTTGAGAGGAAGAGTGTTTTCAATGTTTTCTTTCATCATTTGCGAAAGGGCCTCTAGGGTTACTTCAATTGATTCAGCTAGGCGTCGGCTAAAAAGCGCAAGAGCTTTTGGAAGTAAGCCCATATCTTCAATTTCAACTTCAACGGAGTCAAGAAGTATTGCATAAGCCCATGCTTGCCACTGATTTTCAGATATTTCACTTGAATTGCTTGCCGATTCAAATATTGTTTGCAAAGACAGATCGCTTGGAAGTATAAAATGCACTTCTCCTAAGCTGTACAGCATGTCGTGCCCGCCGAAAGAGAGTTCCATCACGCTTGCCTGTGGATTGTTTACCAAATCAAGCGAGTACATTCCGTCAAAGGAAATGGTATCACCAACCAATAACGTGAGGGTAGAGTGCGAACTTTCGTCTAAGTCAAAGGCATCAATACTAAAGTTCAATCCCTCAAAAGCAAGCTCACCGTATGTGTGTGAATAATTGTCAATATCAATTTCAGATACAATATTTATTCTGTCAACATTAAATAATTCATCAACTGTGTTGTTATTTTCCATAGCGAAGTATATATCTTCCGCAACTATGGATGTGTCTGAAAAAATATTCATTCTTGCGCTCATTTGCGCCATCAAATCCATATAGATATCTTCTTCAACTGCGCCTTTTCCTGTGGGAGCAGGCATTTCGTCCAAGAGAGCCAAATAGGCGCGAAAATCGAATTTAATCGGCGTTTGCGTGTAACTTCCCCATGTATTTATTATTCTACCGTCGTCATCGTCAAACTCAAATCGTATATCCTCAATGACAAAAGAGCCGATTTCTTCAGGGGTATAATCTTCCAATCTCAAAGTAGCTACTTCAAGCTCGAAAAGAGAGGGGGCGTTGCTACGATTTGAATCAAGAACCATGGCAAGATTTTGGTATTCGATGCTGTCAAAAG
>CAYJPB010000213.1:1456-2202 GCA_964371955.1 uncultured Desulfovibrionaceae bacterium
TATTTAAGGCTTCTTCAAGGAATAAATCTAAATTATCTTCATTGAAATATCTTAGAACTTTTCCGATATTCTGCTTCCAATTCGCTAAATTCACGCGTTCGACCGAGAATGTGAGCTCGTTACTTGGATCGACAAAGAGTATATTATTGTATTGAATATGCCTTGCAACTCTCTGCAAACCATCGGCATTGGCATTAAAAGCTTCGAGGTTGGGTTCTGAGATAACTATTTCTTCAATATTAAAAGTGAAGTCCTCAGTCGGTGGTTCGATAAAAGAAACATTGTGAAGAGTGAGTGTTTTACTGTTATCATCGTATGTGAACGATTCTGCCCCAATATTGAATTCTTGTAACATATTGCGTATTTGGTGTACTATAGGGTTGTTGTCATTGCTCAATGCAGTACATACAAATGACGGTGAAAGTAAAAACATACACACCATGGCGATAGCAAAAATTCTTTTTTTCATTCTCTTTCCCCTTTTTGATGAATCGCAGAAAACTGCAAACTTATTTTCTTAACTATTTTACCAAGAAAAAAAAGTAAGTCAAGGAAAGAGTTTAACACCACGTTATTTCAATCATGTGAATCTAATTTGTATGTTTGGGGGAGGGAAAACCATGATTTTTGAAAAGGGAATTATTCCCACATCAAGGTTTTCCCTCCCCTAAGCCCCCCCCCGTTCCGTCTAAAAAATTTTTTTTACCACCGCGATTAATCGTGGGGGTACGCAAAATTTGTGGTGG
>CAYJPB010000214.1:0-461 GCA_964371955.1 uncultured Desulfovibrionaceae bacterium
TTTCCAAATCTGCGGTAGCGGACGGGCGGGTACGAACATTGCCCTCTTCGTCATTGATAGAAATGACAGGTTTGAGGTTTGTAGTACGGTATTCTAAAATAGTACGAGTGGTTTGGCGGGTTGCATCGTCAATCTTTTCTTGAACGGTGCGCCCTTCAATGATGTCGTGGTATTTTACATGACCGCCAACTTCTGAAATAAAGGGTTCGTTGAACGGATCCCATTCAGCAAGCAGTTTACCTTTTTGAATATTTTCGCCATCGCTCACATAAAGGCGTGCACCTTTAGGCAATGTGTATTTTTCTCTTTCTCTGCCTTGCTCATCTATAATGATGATTTGTGCGCTCTTAGAAAGAACAAGCTCAATGCCTTCTTTGTTACGCACGCTTTGCAAGCGGTTTAATGAAACTCTACCTGTGTATTGCGCTTCGTAATTTGAGCGTGAAACAGTTGCTGTTGAA
>CAYJPB010000214.1:471-2172 GCA_964371955.1 uncultured Desulfovibrionaceae bacterium
ACCAATGTGGAATGTACGCATTGTAAGCTGAGTTCCCGGTTCACCGATGGATTGTGCGGCAATTGTACCCACAGTTTCACCAATATTTACCAAGTGCCCGCGTGCCAAGTCTCTGCCGTAACACATAGCGCAGATTCCACGCTCTGATTGACAAGTGAGCGCAGAACGTATTGTGACGCTTGCAACGGCATTATCTTCAATTTTCTTTGCGATTTTATCGTCGATGAGCGTATTTTCTTCAACAATAATTTCAGAAGGATTTGCAGGGTTATACACAGGATACAGCAAGATACGACCGATAATACGTTCGCCTAAGGGTACTTTTACTTCACTACCGTCAAGAAGTGCAGTCATTTCGATTCCGTCGACCGTATTACAATCTTCTTCGCTTACAATAACATCTTGCACAACGTCAACAAGACGACGAGTCAAGTATCCGGAGTTAGCAGTTTTAAGCGCTGTATCGGCAAGACCTTTACGAGCACCGTGTGTTGATGTGAAGTATTGAAGAACTGTCAAGCCTTCACGGAATGAAGCGGTGATTGGAGTTTCGATGATTTCACCTGATGGTTTCGCCATCAAACCACGCATACCTGCAAGCTGACGCATTTGGTCTTGGTTACCTCTTGCGCCTGAGTTTGACATCATAAAGATTGGATTGAAAGATGGGTTCAACTCGGTTTTACCTGTTTTATCATCAATCATGGTATCGGTTGAAATTTCCTTGCTCATTTCGCCGGAAACGTCGTTTGTGGCTTTTGTCCAAACGTCAACAACCTTATTGTATTTTTCTGTGACGGTGATGATACCCTCACGGTATTGCTTTTCAATTTCTTCCACTTCGTTTGTGGCAGTAGTGATAATGTTTTTCTTTGTAGTTGGAATAACAAGATCTTTCACACCAATGGTGATACCTGCGCGAGTTGCGTTTTCATAACCTAAGTCTTTTAATCTGTCACAAAGAAGAACAGTCGCTTTTATGCCTGCATCGTTATAACATTCGCCCACAAGCTTAGCGATGGTTTTCTTGGTAAGTACCAAGTTCACATGTTCAAAACCAAGTTCTTTTGGCAAGATTTCTGAAACCATAACACGACCGGGGGTTGTGTCGTACACTTTTCCGTCTTTCATACGGCATTTAATACGTGCATGCATTTCAACTTCATTGGCATCAAATGCGGAAATTACTTCCCAAGGCGCACAGAAACTCATGCCCTCACCTTTACAGAAACTACGTTCAGCAGTCATGTAATAGAGCCCAAGAACGATATCCTGTGAAGGAATAATAACAGGAGAAGCGTTTGCAGGTGAAAGCACGTTGTTTGTGCTCATCATAAGAACACGACATTCAATTTGCGCTTCCACAGATAAAGGAACGTGTACCGCCATTTGGTCACCGTCAAAGTCTGCGTTATAGGCAGAACAAACAAGCGGGTGGAGCTGAATAGCCTTGCCTTCAACAAGTAAAGGTTCAAATGCTTGTATACCAAGTCTGTGCAAGGTTGGCGCACGGTTTAGAAGGATTGGATATTCGCGTACCACTTCGGAAAGAATATCCCATACTACCAATTCTTCTCTTTCTACCATCTTCTTTGCGCTTTTAATTGTGCTTGCATGCCCTTGAGCTTCAAGTTTAGAATAGATAAATGGTTTAAAGACTTCCAGAGCCATTTTCTTCGGAAGTCCACATTGGTGTAATTT
>CAYJPB010000215.1:0-2126 GCA_964371955.1 uncultured Desulfovibrionaceae bacterium
TTGAAATATCTTTATGTCTATAGAGCATTCTTAAGCCTCTATGTATTGCAATATCGCCAAAACTAAAGATATTCAAACGTTTTAGAGCGCTTGCTAAGAGCATTTCAGCTGTCCACACTCCTATGCCCTTTAATTTTGAAAGTTCAATAATGACTTCTTCATCTGACATTGCATGCAATTTGTCAAGATTGATTTCTTCATTATACACTTTTTGAGCAAAATCTTTTATGTATTCTGCTTTTTTAAAAGTTGTGCCAAAGGATTGAATTTCTTCAATTGTTGCAAGATAGAAAGATTTTGCATTAATACCGTTAAAACCTTCATGCATACGTTTAAATACGGTTTCTCGTGATTTTCGTGAAACTTGTTGCCCTATGATTGCACGTATCACCGCAGTGAAAATGTCTTCATCAACAGGTCTTTGCACTAAGCCAATACTTTCTATGGCTTGTGCAAGTTTTTTGTCTTTTTTGCTGAGGTAGTTTATCTCTTTTTCTGAATATTCAAAAAACTTCATTTATTTTCTGCTTCCATTTTCAATAAAGATTCCTTCATCCCCAAACCGCCTGCATAGCCAATAAGCTTGCCAGACGTACCAATAACTCTATGACAAGGATAAATAAGCGTGATGGGGTTTTTATTATTCGCCATGCCTATAGCTCTGCTTGCCTCTGGATTGCCAACAGCTGTAGCGATTTCTTTGTAGGTTCTTGTTTCTCCATAAGGAATATCACAAAGTGCATGCCATACTTTTTTCTGAAAATCTGTTCCATGTAACTGACAAGGCAAATCAAATTCTTTTCGCTTTCCATCTAAATACTCTAAAAGCTGTACATAAGCTTTTTCAGTGAGAGAATTTTTTGTGCCATAATCTGTTATATTTTCATCAAAAATTTTCTTGAAAAATGTTATATAACTATCTGAATATCCAATTTTAAAATTTCCGAATTGGCTTATATATATTGCAAAATTTTTCATTATTTCAATCCTTTCCGATATGCCGCAGGTGACATATTTGCTCTTTCTTTAAAAAACCTATAAAAAGCTGATAAACTCCCAAATCCAACGGCAAAAGCGACATCTATAACTTCATCTTCGCTATTTTCAAGTAGTTTTTTTGCCTCTATCGCTCTATCATAAAGTGAAAGGAAACTTCCCTTAGATTAAACATCTTCCAACAAGTTCTCACGCCAAAAACATACTATGCATCTTGTTTAGTTTCAGCTATTTGAATTTCACGTAAGTTCACGCATTGAGGGAGTTCATAAGCAAATTTTATTGTTTTTGCCACGTCTTCAACGGTAATATTACCTAGTCCTAACGAGCTTACCCATTCGCCATAACCATCTTTAATTTCTTGGCTTGTTGTGTGGCTAAGAAGATCGGTGGGAACTGCGCCGGGGCAAACACGCATAACACGAACATTGTAAGGAGCAAGCTCACCACGAGCGACTTCTGAAAGTCCAACCACTCCGTATTTAGTCGCACAATAAGCGCCATGATTGGCGAAAGCTTTCACGCCTGCAAGTGATGAAAGGTTGATAATTGTTCCGCATTGATTTTCTTTCATGTCGTTCATAACGATTTGCATGCCGTACATAACGCCCATCAAATTTACATCAAGCATTTTTTTCCATTCTTGAACATCTTGAGTAGCGATATCGCCAAGAAGCATGATACCTGCGTTATTTATCAATAAATCAGTTTTGCCATATACTGCTTCTGCTTTGCGAACAGCCGCTTCAAAAGCGTCTTTATCAGTTACATCAACTGCTTCACAGATTGCATTTTCAAGTTTGAGTTCTTTCAAAAGTTCCACACGTCTTGCAAGCAAAAGAAGTGGATAGCCTGCTTTGTTGAATTCTAAAGCTAGTGCTTTACCAAAACCTGAACTTGCACCTGTGATGACGATTAATTTTTTAGACATTATAGTATCTCCTTGACTATTTCTTTTGTTTTTATTATTGTAGTAAAAATTACTATAAAGATATTTATTACACTATTCATTTTCTGTCAACACAGGCACATAAATTTCTCTATAGGAAAAAAAGGTAACTATTGGACTCAGGCTATGGAAAAAACTACACTAACAGAAAAAATAATGGTCAATTCCGAAATTGAAATCA
>CAYJPB010000216.1:0-2124 GCA_964371955.1 uncultured Desulfovibrionaceae bacterium
GACACGCTAAAGATTTTATTGTGACAAGATTTCAAAACGATTTGGCAGGTTCACGTAAAGAACGTATCCCTACACCGATAAAAACACAATTTAAAGCTATGATGGATGTAACGGGTTCTCCGATTCTCCGCCAAGGCAACCCTACAGGAACTGCGCAAGGCGTGCATGTAATGCTTGCAAATACAAGGGAGTACCTTGAGCAAAATCATCACCAATTACCGGCAGGCGGCAAGGATGCCTTTGTTAGCTTTATGCGTTCATTGGTAGGTTCTTTGAAAGATACAAATTCCTTGAATGCGCGTATTGGCAATGAAGTTATGTTTTCTTCTGCTGAAATTCAAAACGATGTTCAGCAAGTCAATCCGACAAATGCTCAAAAGATGACAGCTATTCTTGAAACTTTAAATCTTACTCCCGCCAACTTGGCAACAATGGGCGTGACAGATAATGATTTGCTCAGAATAGCCGCAGCTTAGATAGCGTGTTTTTCTTGTAAGCTTTTCAATAGAGAAAAGCAAACATTAACAATATAATACTAAAAACCTCTGCATCGTGTGAATTGTGCAGAGGTTTTTTATTAACCCAGAAGCTTTTTACCCAAGTCAAAGGCTGCTTGACAGTCGAGAGGGAATTGCGTTTCTCTGTGCGCTCTTTTCACTTCTTCATCAAAAAGACTTGATTCGAATTTTGAATAATCGTCAAATTGATAGGTGTTATTCGCAATTAGTCTATGCGGCGGAGTAAAAATTTTACCTATTACGCGCTCCATACCGATAAAGGCGTCGGGATAATTGATTCGCGGCATGGAAGCTTCATCCATATTCATAGTGTAAAAACAGGCGGTTGGCATTTTTGTAGGTGCTATTGTAGAAAGATTTTTATCGTATACCAGATATTGGAACAAAAGTCTTTCATAAAATGATTGTAACGCACCGGTAATACAGCCAAAATAAATGGGTGAACCAAAAATGATGGCATCAGCCTGTGCCAATTTTTCGAGAATGGGGTGTAAATCGTCTTTTATTGCGCAACTTCCGTAGCTTTTTGCTCCAATTCTTTTGCACGCAAAACAGCTTTTGCAACCGCTATAATTCAAATCATATAAATGGATGAGTTCTGTTGTTTTTTCTGGGTGAGATTCCTTTGCGCCTGCCAGAGCGTGTTCGAGTAAAGTTGCTGTGTTTTTATTTTTCCTTGGACTTCCATTAATTGCGTAAATACTCATAGCGTTCTCCTTGGTATACAATAAAAAAGTTAACAATAAGGCATGAATTATAGAGCTTATATACTATTCGTTACGTTTTGTCAATAAATCAAAAAAAATAAAAAGATATTCATTTATAACTTTATGAAATAACATGCTTTTAGAAAGTGAAATTTTCTACAAATTTTTTTTTGCAGAAACCCTCTTTACAAGACTTTAAAAATATGTCAATTATAATTTGGGCTAAATGTATTATTATTTAACCTAGGTCTGGGAATATTATCTATAAATTGATTTTTAATTTTCCTACAAAAATGGAGAAAACTATGAATTATACCCGTCGAAGCTTTTTGAAGATGGTCACGGCGTGGGGTGGTATGGCATGCCTGAGCTTAGGCTCATTGGGGGCTGCTGTAAAAGAAGCGAAAGCTTATGCCAGCTCATTAAAGATGGAAGGAGCAAGAGAAGTTATTACTATCTGTCCTTTCTGTTCAGTTTGTTGTTCAGTTATTGCCTATGTTGACGATGGCAAATTGTTGAACACCGAAGGTGACCCTGATTTTCCAGTAAACGAAGGTGCACTTTGTGCTAAAGGTGCAGCTCTTTTCAATATGTATTCAAGCGATCACCGTCTTGCAAAACCCTTGTATCGTGCCCCTAACAGCACAGCTTGGGAAGAAAAAGAATGGGATTGGATGATTGATACTATCGCGCGCAGAATTAAAGATACACGTGATAGAGATTTTGTTGCTCAAAATACCAATGGTCAAAATGTAAACCGTTGGGAAACATTCTGTCACATGGGTACATCACACGCTTCTAACGAAGAATGTGCGGTGATGCACCAAGCTTTACGCGGCCTCGGTGTTGTCTATATGGACCACCAGGCGCGGGTCTGACATAGCCCCACTGTACCGGCT
>CAYJPB010000217.1:0-2119 GCA_964371955.1 uncultured Desulfovibrionaceae bacterium
GGTTATTATTATAAATGCACCATTTTTAATTAATAATTATACCTATTATGGGAATATACTGGGAGGGAATGTCGTTGGGGGCAATATTGCCACCCCATCTTTAAAACTGACTGTTGCAAATATTATTGGAAATATTGCAGCAAATGACAACCAAATTTTAGTGCATGAATCACATTTTCATTCTGTAATAGAGCTCTTAAATTTAGATAAAGAGAATAGTGAATTATTCCCCTATGGAGTAAATGTGTCAGATGCAAATGTCAGTGAAAATACCGCACAAAATAAAATACATATCTATTTGCTTCTTTACTTTATAGTCGCATACATTTTAAATAAGGTAAAAGTTCCGAAAAGTTATGCTCGACTATCGCTTTTGTCAATGCTCTGCTTTTGCATGCTTTCTCCCTATCAACCATGGATAACACGTTTACAGTTGCCTCTTTTTGCCGTTTTTGCACCATTGTTTGCTTTATCTTTACAATTCAAATCAACTTGTCTGAACTTTGAAAAAGTACCTTTATTGTCTAAGTTTAAAACAATTACTACTTATCCCTTTGCATTGATTTTGTTACTTTTATTCTGTGTTGCTTAAGAAGCAGTGTTTCAAAACTCACCTCGAAAATTGATTTCTTCCTCAAAGAGCGTGCTTTTGGGAGTCATTACACGTGAAGAAGCGTATTTCATCAGCAGACCTGACCTACGAGAATATTAAATTGCTATTGCCGACTTCTTGGCAGAACGACAACCCGAAGAAATTGCTCTTTATATTGGAATAGATTCATGGGAATATCCTTTATCGGCACTCTTAAACAGTCGCCTTGATACTCTTCCACAAATAACGCACATGTCGCACTTGAGCTTGGAGCAAATTCTAAACTCTCAAATTCCTTTTATTTTTAGTCTGGAAAAACCGTTACTCTCGGAGCAATTTGAACAACTTGTATTATTTGAATATATTGATAATGAATATGTCCCTGTAAATGTTTATTTACCATAAAGCCTGTTTTTGATAATATCAAATGTCAATATGAAGTATGTGTTTATGCAAGAACATTACAGAACTTTTATAAAGAAGATGAGTAGGCACAAACTTTCGCTGTATTATAGACATTTGTATCACCTTGACAAGCGGATTGAAAAAAGTTATCCAATTTTTAATTGAATATGGGAAAACCAATTATTATATCCTGATTTTCTCTTGAAACAATATACGGAGCAAGTTTTGCAACCAAAATCTGAATTTACTTTTATCCAAAAATTACAATACAACTCTTTAACTGCTATGGGAGCTTTTTTTCGCTTTCTTGGTTTTCCATTTGTGAAACATTTGGGAAACTTTATGGGCTTTATGTTTTGGTATATAATGCCCGCTCGCAGAAAAGTTGCCATTGCAAACTTTCAAAAAATTTTTGATTTACCTGAAAAAGAAGCGGAAAAATCAGTCCGTAAAGCTTTCATGCATAATGCGCGCTCAATTATAGAAATCATACTTGTGAAGAAAGTTTCGGCAAATCCCTCCAGCATAAATTTTGAAATTGCCGAACCTGAACTTTATGAAAAATTTTCCAAACTGGATCGCCCCATACTTTTTGCAACCGGCCATATAGGCGCATGGGAATTTATGTCTATAACGGTAGAAGACTTTAATCGTCCTGTCGAACTTGCAGTCGTTGCAAGAGAAAACCCTAATCCTGCGATAGAAACATTTCTTCGCGAATGTCGTGAAGTACGTGGGGGAAAAATACTCGGGCATAGACGAGTTGCTCCAATGGTTTTGAAAGTTTTAAAGAACAAAGGACTTGTTGGCATTCTGGTCGATCATCGACCTACTCGTATTGAAGAAAGCATAACACTTAATTTCTTAGGAAGGGAAACCGCTGTTAATATGGGCCCCGCCCTACTCGCCTTACGTGCCGAAGCAATTATTGTTCCCGGCTTCATTGTACGTAGTGATAAAGGCTATATTCTCCATCTTCAAGATTTTTTGGATACTAGAGAACTTGAAGGTACACGCGAAGAGAATATTAATACTATCGCTGAGTTCTATACCAATGCTATGGAGAAAGCTGTAAACCAATACCCCGAACAATGGTATTGGTTACATAACCGTTGGAAGGAT
>CAYJPB010000218.1:0-2104 GCA_964371955.1 uncultured Desulfovibrionaceae bacterium
TTCACTAAAACGAGATTTTTTCATAATTACTCCGTAAGGATAGTTTATATGAAATTTCTACTTTTGTCACGTGCTAATTTGTGGTGGGGTTACAAGATATTGTATACGGTGCTTTAGCTCCCAGCAACAGTGGAGTAGGTCATTTCGCAAATGAAAATAAAGTGTATATCCATGGCGGAGCAAGCGTAGGCAGTATTTATGGTGCCAGAGGTTTCGTTGTGTCAGAAAAGAATATTGTAAGCTTGAATGGGGCTATCACTTTTGAGCCAAATGTAACTATTGCCGGTTCTGAAGTTGTTGGTGTTAGCAACTTTACAGGTAATACCCTTATTTTAGATAGTTTTACCATCGCGGCAGGCACAATTGATAATGTGCAAAGTTTTGAAACCTATAACTTTATCTTGCCCTCTAATACAGCGGCAGGCAGTACAATTTTGAAAACGACTGATTTAAATCTCACGGATGGTGGCACAGCAAATGCAAGTGTTGGCACAGTGAGCATTGAAGATGGGCATGGTTTAAAACATAATGATGTCATTGTTCTTATCGATTCCACAAATGCTATACAAGGCACTATTGCCAATAATGGGCAAATAGTTACAAGCGATGTAACAACCTTCACACAGCAAGAATGGCAAATCAATCAAGACAATACAAATCACGACATCACAGCCACTTTTATTTCTACTTCAGCTCAAAGCATTGCAGGACTTGTGGTAGAAACGCACACAGGCGCAAGCACAGCTATTTTAGCTAATGGCACAAATACAGTTACCAATATTGCAATTCCTACCGCACAAAGTGAAGCGCAAGGGGGCGAAGTTCAAACAATAGGAAGCCTTGAAAGTGGCGGTATGAGCGCAGGTTCAGCCTCTTCTAATGTAAGAAGCACTTGGGCGCCTTTTGCTGTTATACACGGTGGCTACAATTCCTTTGCCAGCGGTGTTGACACTGATGTAACTTCCCTTTCGTTTGTCGGCGGTTTTGCCTATAATGCCTATCTCGATAACAGCGAGCTTCTTCTCGGTGCTTTTGTTGAAACAGGCGTAGGCTCATACAACAGCAGTGCAGGAGCGATTGATTCTGACGGTAATGTCAATTATATCGGTGGTGGATTATTCGCGCGTTATGAGATTTACACACAAAACGGCTTGCCCTATTTTGAAGCTTCCGCGCGCATGGGTAATCTCAATACCGATTTCGGCACAAACGATATTGTCGACTTCAACACAGGTTTAGGCGTGAACTATGAAACGGATTCCATGTATTACGGCATGCATATCGGTGTAGGCTATATCTGGAATATCAATGAAGAGTGGGATTTAGATATGTCCGCAAAATATTTCTGGACACATCAAGAAGCTATTGACCAGCATATTGCAGGCAATAATTTCAATTTCGACTCTATCAACTCACATATCTTGCGTGTTGGAGCAACTGCAAGCTATGAAATGCTTGAAAATGAAACGTATACTTTCAGCCCTTATTTCGGGCTACATTACGAGCATGAGTTTGACAGCGAAGCACGTGCAAGCGTTGATAATCTCTCAATCCCCAATTCTGCAAGCCTTGAGGGCGGAACTGCTGTTCTTTCCCTTGGCGGAACTTTTGCGCACATCAACGGCTTTAGCGTGAACGGGCGCGTTGAGGGTAGCCTTGGCGAACGTGATGGGGTTAGTGGAATGATTGAAGTAAAATACACCTTCTAAAAAAGCTTTACTTTGCGTTTTGACATCGTTGGGGAAAATTTTTAGTTCAGTCATTTAGGTCTTATCTAAACTCCCTCACTAAAAATTTTCCCCGCCTTGCCAACTCCACAAACTAAAACTATTTTGAAAAAGCTTAATTTCATTATAAAACACTCAAGAGCGGGGAGCAATCCTTGCTCTTTTCTATTCTTTTGTCTTTATGGCTGTAACAGTAGCATAGACGGCGTACATCACAAAGTCGTAACAAAAGACGGCGTGGATTATACCCCTGCTTACCTGCTAGGAGCGCAGAAAAATCTTGAAATTGCCAGTGAATATGGGGCAAAGTAGTAGTCTATAGATGATATTTTGTTCCTCAACCAAATTCGCCTATATATTACTCCCTTGAAATAATT
>CAYJPB010000219.1:0-2072 GCA_964371955.1 uncultured Desulfovibrionaceae bacterium
ATTTGTGTTATGTAAATGAGTATTGCTTATGGTGATAATATAAGAGGGGGCTATATCTTTACTTGATACGTTCTTGTATGTTCTCTTATGTGTTTATTATCTTTGGGTATTATCTTTATTCCTAGATGAAGAAGTTCTGCTTTCACTGAATGCTATTTTCAAAACTACCAGTTGATGCTTTGTGTTTCGCATATAATAGTTTGGCGGAAAAGTTGATGTGTGCACAAGGCTATGGCCATATGCTATCGCTTAGGCATATAGGCATAGCCTTACCGGAAAATTCCTCGAAGAATTTGCAAAATTTACTTTGCAAAAGCTACTACAGGGCGCTGTAGTAGCTTTTGAAGAGAGAACTATGGTGTTTTATTCAAAACTAAAACTTTTATAGTTTGGGTGAAGGATTATATAATCGCTTGCCTTGCCATTATCAATCGTACGGATAACGTTATACCTCTTGAGGAAATCTATAGCATTTGTGAAGCGCTCACCATATATTTGAACTCTTTGCTTCAACTCTCTTGATATAAGATATCCGTGTTTCAAAGTGTCAGAGCATAAGGCTGTATCTATACGACATAGGTCCTTATGAATAGCCTTTGCATCAGTGTATGCTTGAAGCATTGTCGGGTCACATACGTAATAAATATGTTGAAGTAGAAAGTGAAATATTTTAGAAGCAGCATCTAAAGTCAAAGCTGTTATTGCATGTTCATGCGGTATGTTGTGCTCGCAGACATGAAGAGCCCATCCAATTTTCAACACTTGCTTAGGGATATTCAGTCTGCTTTCTCTTACATCTTCGTGAACCCCAATGGCAATACCTCGAAAATAAGATTGTATCTCTATCAGTTTTTGTTGAGCCTCTGTATCCAGTTCAACAGTAAAGACCTCTGTATCATCGTCTTGCAAAGCGTATAATTGTAACAACCGTGTTACAGTATCATCATACACATTTGCCGGTTCTAAAGTCACCTTGTGCGTAAAATCAAGATGGGAAAGGTGTAAGACGGGTAAGAAGCACCTACTTATGCCATTTTTTTTCAGGTCTTCATTTACAAATAGTGCGTTCACGCTATTTATGTTTGTAAAGCTTGTAACTGAGAATGACGGGAATTTCACGTCTATCTCTTTGCGCTTCGCCGTCACAGTAGTTTTTGCACTATTGTAGGCCTTATGGAGCGAGGCAGAATTGTTTGTTCTTTTGCGAGTGAACTGCGACTCGATAAAATCTGTACTAGAACCGATATACGCCATGTGCCCACCTGTTTGAATAAAGTCAAAGCGAACGTCGGCAGGCGAATCACTGTCGGTAAGTATTTTCAACGTCTTAGCTGTATGTATCTGCTGAAAATCATGAATTGCGCCTTGTTCTTCTGAGATAAGCCAATGCAGGGCTTCAAGCTCTTCTTTTGTGAGGCTATCAATTTTTTTCAGTTCTTTTTTTACATTGCTTGCAAGGTTTTTTGTCGCTTCGGAAGCAATTGTTTTTGTTGCAGCTTTGTCAGCAGAAGAAACAGAATGTGCTTTATTGTATTCGCTTACAAACTTGTCGATTGGGGCGCGCAAAATTTCTGTCAAAAATTGTGCATGTGATGACTCTTCAATGCCTTGAACCGTCCAAAGTGAGGTGGATACATATCTTTCATCCCTGATGCGAATATGTACTCGCCCACAAGTTGCCGTTGCTATTGCCGCGCATGTGGCGAGAATAACACCGTTTCTATCAAGGTTTGCGTTGTTGCGACTTCTATTTAGAATTTCAAGAATTGCAACAGGGAGTACATCATCTAGGTTGGGAGCAAGGTTAGAGTAGAGACTATAATTCAATGCGTGTGAAATCATACTTACGTAACATCTTGATAAGTCAGCCCTTATCGATGCGATTATACGCAAAAGTTCGTCGTTCTCCAGATATCCGAAATATTTTTTGTCTGTATCACGCTCAATGACATAATTCATTTTGTCAATAGCCGTATCGTTATATAATTCAGGTGTTGACGAATATTCTCGAATTTCTTCATAAGGCTGACTAGACACAGGAAAAGATGTACCATATCGAGGGATTTGTTCAC
>CAYJPB010000220.1:0-1904 GCA_964371955.1 uncultured Desulfovibrionaceae bacterium
TCTTTTGAACCTGCCATCGACTATTGCGTAGTGAAAATTCCTCGCTTTACCTTTGAAAAATTCCCGGGCGCAATTGACGAGCTCACCACTTCCATGAAGAGCGTGGGCGAAGCCATGAGCATTGGGCGCACATTCAAAGAAGCGCTTCAAAAAGGCATGCGTTCACTTGAAATCGGCGCTTTTGGGCTTGGAAACGACTTTAGAGCGAAATTGCCGGAAAAAGAAGATCTTATTCCGCTTCTCAAAAAACCATTTTCAAAAAGACTGTTTGCTGTGCGCCAAGCCTTACTTGCGGGCATGAGCATTGAAGAAATTTACGAACACTCTGCTATCGACCCTTGGTTCTTGCGCCAAATGCGTGAACTTATCGAAGCTGAAAATCAATTGCGTGACTTTGCGCTTGCAAACAGTATGACTGTTGATAATCCCGAACTTGTCGCCAACTTGAAAAAAGCAAAGCAACTCGGTTTTTCCGACAGGCAACTTGCCGATATGTGGAAACGCCCTGAGCAAGACGTGCGCGATTTGCGTAAAAGCGCAAATATCATGCCCTCTTACTATCTTGTTGATACCTGCGCTGCGGAATTTGAAGCATACACTCCTTACTACTATTCAACCTACGAAACATCTCCAACTGAAAATTATGTACCCGATGACACAAAGAAAGTCATCATCTTAGGCGGCGGACCAAACAGAATCGGACAAGGTATTGAATTTGATTATTGTTGTTGTCATGCTTCCTTTGCACTTCAAGATATGAATGTGACTTCAATTATGGTAAACTCCAATCCCGAAACCGTTTCTACCGACTACGACACTTCGGATAAACTTTATTTTGAACCGCTCACCTTTGAAGACGTTATGCACATTATCGAGCGTGAAAAACCTCATGGAGTTATCGTGCAGTTTGGCGGTCAAACTCCGCTTAACCTTGCCGTGCCACTCCAAAGAGCAGGCGTGCCTATCCTTGGTACCAGCCCCGATGCAATCGACCGTGCAGAAGATAGGGAACGTTTCCAAGCGCTTCTCCAAAAATTAGGCTTAAAACAACCTGCAAACGGCATTGCGCTTTCCTGCGAAGAAGCGCGCGAAGTTGCCAAAGAAATTCAATACCCTGTAGTCGTTCGTCCTTCCTACGTGCTAGGCGGACGTGCTATGCAAGTTGTATACGACGATGAAGAATTGGAAGAATATTTCCGAATTCATGTAGGCAAAACAAGACTTGAACACCCAATATTGATTGACAAATTCCTTCAAAATGCCATCGAAGTAGACGTTGATGCTCTTGCTGACGGAACTGATGTGTACGTTGCAGGCGTTATGGAGCATATCGAAGAAGCGGGTATTCACTCAGGCGATTCTGCGTGCACTATTCCGCCGTATTCGCTTTCTCAGCCTATTATCGACATTATCACCGAACAAACAATTGCCCTTGCAAAAGAGCTGAATGTTGTTGGGCTTATGAACATACAATTTGCCGTGAAAGACGATGTAGTCTATATTTTGGAAGTAAATCCAAGAGCTTCACGCACAGCACCCTTTGTTTCAAAAGCAACAGCCGTTCCTCTTCCACGTCTTGCAACACAAGTTATGCTTGGCAAAACACTTAAAGAGCTTGATCCATGGAGTATGAGACGCAGCGGATATGTTTCCGTGAAAGAATCCGTTTTCCCATTCAAGAAATTCCCGGGAGTGGACGTTATTCTTGGCCCTGAAATGCGCTCAACCGGTGAAGTTATGGGTATTGCCCCCACCTTTGAAGAAGCCTTTATGAAAGGGCAGATTGCAGGCGGACAACGCTTGCCAAAATCAGGCAAAGTCTTCTTTTCTGTAAACGACAGCGACAAGGACGAACTGCCCGAAATCGCTCGCATACTCAAAGATTGCGGTTTTGATATCGTTGC
>CAYJPB010000221.1:0-1898 GCA_964371955.1 uncultured Desulfovibrionaceae bacterium
CTTGATTTAGGGCAACTTTATGAAAGCTTTGAAGGTGAAGACATGTCAGAAGCCATTTCAGCTTTTACCAAAGCTCTTTATCTGGCTGTTCCTTCTGCAAGGCAAACCACGCAAACAGGCTTATGCCCGTGGGAATATGCTCATGTGTACGTACGCAAAGGGCAAGGAGTGCAAGCTTCTTTTGAAAAAACTGTAAAGTCAAAAGACGGCTACTTAGAACCAAGCATCGAAGCCCTTGAAACATGGCTTTCAAGACAAGAAAAGCTTAGCGGTTCATTGTTTGGAAAAATAAGTGATTTTGTATTTGGAAAAGATGAAAATTATTCTATTGATACACTTATAGCCGATATCCTCAATGCTACAAAAATTTAGGGAGAGAATATGGAATATATTTTACTCTGGCTTGAAGGACCTTTGCAATCATGGGGACATGATTCACTCTTTGGCAGAAGAGAAACTCTTCCTTTTCCTACACGTTCGGGTGTGTTAGGGCTATTGTGTTCTGCCCTTGGACGAGGAGGAGAGCAAAGAGAATGGCTTTCTAAAATGCAATCTTATAAACAAGACATCATTTCCTACAACAGAAAACCTATATTTGGTGAACCGTTGAGAGAGATACAATTGCGTGATTTTCATATGGTTGGTTCAGGCTATGACAGAAGTGATAAGTGGCAAGATTTGCTTATTCCGAAAAAATCAGACGGTAAAGCACCTGTCGGAGCAGGTACAAAAATAACAAATAGAGCCTATTTACAAGATGCCTGTTTTGCTTGCGTTCTTTCTGTACCTTTAGATGAGGCAGATGAAATAGAAAAAGCTTTATGTGAACCTACATGGGAATTGAGTCTTGGAAGAAAGTGCTGTGTACCAACTGAATTTGTTTTCCAAGGGCGATTTTCAACCAAAGACGAAGCATTGCAAAAAGCTCATGATTTAGCAAACGAAAAGAATAAGGTTATGGATTTCTCTGTACTTGGTGAAATAAGTGAAGAAGGTGAAATTCTCAATATAAACGACGTACCCATCTGTTTTGGATTGGCAAAGCAGTATAAAGACAGGCAAGTGACAATTTGTCTGTCGTGAGCAACACGAATAAAGGATTGTATCATGCACACAAAAACAAATAAACAAGAAGCAAATAAAAGGCTCTTTGTAAAATTGAAGCGTGAAATTCTTCCACAAGTCAAGGATAGATATCCCTTTATCTATTTAGAACGTGGACGGCTTGAAATTGACGACAGTTCAATCAAGTGGATTGATTCGGAAGGCTCGATTATTCCTTTGCCTGTTGCAACGATAAATGCTCTGCTTCTTGGTCCCGGAACAAGTGTCACGCATGAGGCTGTGAAAGTTGCGGCGGCGGCGAACTGCTCAATTTGTTGGGTAGGAGAAGATAGTCTATTGTTCTATGCCGCAGGATTTACACCAACTTCAACAACACGTAATCTTCGTAAACAAATGATTTTAGCGTGTGATGAGGAAAAAGCTTTGAAAGTAGCACGTAATTTCTTTTGTCGTCGTTTCCCGAAAGAAGATGTAAGCAATAAAACGCTTCAAGAGATGATGGGCATGGAAGGTATACGCGTTCAAAAGCTCTATAAAGCTAAAGCAGAAGAATATAATGTTGCATGGAGGGGACGCAAATATGTTCCGGGCGATTATACGCTAAGCGATCTCACCAACCAAATCCTCACTTCATGCAATGCGGCACTGTATGGAATCTTATGTTCTGCCGTTCATTCTTTAGGATATTCACCTCATATTGGTTTTATTCATTCGGGAAGTCCTTTGCCTTTTGTGTATGATTTAGCAGATTTATATAAGGAATATCTCTGTATAGATTTAGCCTTTTATCTGACAGTTGAGCTTGCTGGAGAATATAATAAATACCGAGTTTC
>CAYJPB010000222.1:0-1878 GCA_964371955.1 uncultured Desulfovibrionaceae bacterium
TGATAAGTTTTACATAAGGTGTTTCGCCACAACCTGCACAAGCGCCTGAGAATTCAAATAAAGGTTGTTGGAATTGTGAACCTTTAAGTGAACCTCTGTCTACCAAGTTTCCTTTTGGCGAAACAACTTCTTGAACGAATTGCAATTCATTATTTGCTTTTTCTTGAACATCGGCAATAGGTTTCATAACAAGCGCTTTTTCGCCTTTCTTACCCGGGCAAATGTTGAAGCATGCACCGCAACCTTGGCAATCCATTGCGTATACTTGCATATGGAATTGCAAACCTTTCAACTCTTTACCCATTGCGTCAAGACTTTGGAAGCCTTCGGGGGCTTCTGCCATTTCTTCTTCTGATGCAAGCACCGGACGAATAGATGCATGCGGGCATACCAATGAACACATGTTACATTGAATACAATTTTCTGATTTCCATTCAGGCACGGTGATAGCAACGCCGCGTTTTTCGCAAGAAGATGTAGCAAGCGGAACAATACCATCAGGTTCAAAAGCGGAAACAGGCAATTTATCGCCTTGTTGTGAAAGAATGGGGCGTACAACTTGTGCTATATATGGATCTACGTCATTGTAAAGTGATGGAGTATCAGCCGCATCAATCCATGAAGTAGGATATTTAATTTCAACAACGGCATTGAGTGATTTTTCCACGGCTTCAATATTCATGTTGACAACTTTGTCGCCTTTTGAGCCGTAAGTTTTTCTGATAGAATCTTTAAGAAGTTCAACAGCTTGTTCAAATGGAAGCACTTCAGAAAGTTTGAAGAAAGCGGTTTGCATAATCATATTGATTCGTCCGCCCATACCTGCTTCCATCGCAACTTTTACAGCATCGATAGAATAGAATTTCACGTTTTTGCGAGCGATGGTGCGCTTCATATGACCGGGAATTTCTCTTTCGATGTCTTCCAAGGTGAGCCAAGGGCTGTTCAAAAGGAATGTGCCGTTATCTTTAATATTTTCAAGCAAATCATACAATTGCACATAGGCTGATTTGTGGCATGCAACAAAGTCCGCTTGATTTACAAGGTAGGTAGACTTGATAGGTTCGTTACCGAAACGTAAGTGAGAAACTGTGAATCCGCCTGATTTTTTACTGTCGTAAGCAAAATAACCTTGAGCAAACATATTGGTATTATCGCCGATAATTTTGATTGCTTGTTTATTTGCGCCTACTGTTCCATCAGAACCCAAGCCATAGAATTGACATTGTACTGTGCCGTTTGGAACGGTGGTAAGCACTTCGCCAAGGTCTAAAGATGTGTTTGTTACGTCGTCTTCAATACCCACTGTGAAGTGGTTTTTAGGTGACATGCTGAGCATATTGTCGAACACGGCTTTTGCCATGGCAGGAGTAAATTCCTTAGAACCCAAGCCGTAACGGCCGCCATAAATTGCAGGCATCATATTTGATTCGGCAAAAGCGGTAACAACATCTAAATAGAGAGGATCGCCAAGAGCACCGGGTTCTTTTGTTCTGTCAAGCACGGTGATTGTTTGCGCAGTTGCAGGAATGGCTTGCAAGAGATATTCAGCCGCAAAAGGACGATACAAGCGAACTTTTATAAGACCTACTCTTTCACCTTGGGCATTCAAGTAATCGACTACTTCTTCAATGGTTTCGCATGAAGAGCCCATAGCGATGATGATTCTGTCGGCTTCTTTGTGTCCGTAATAGTCGTATAATTTATAAGAGCGGCCTGTAATTGATTGCACGCGCTTCATTGCATCGATAACAATACCGGGCACTTGGTCGTAGAATGGATTTGCCCTTTCACGTCCTTGAAAATAGATGTCGGGATTTTGCGCTGTGCCACGTTGATGTGGGTGTTCGGGATTCATAGCACGATCACGGAATTCTT
>CAYJPB010000223.1:0-1792 GCA_964371955.1 uncultured Desulfovibrionaceae bacterium
ATATGTTAGATAGATATGGTGTAAGATTTATGTCAGGCTGGGCGATTCCCGAAAACCTCATTGTTGAAGTTATGGCTGAACTTGAGAAAATAAGAGATGAGTTCAATACGGAAAAGGAGAAATTCCTCAACGAATACGACAACCTCATCAACGATTGGATAAGCAAACATTCACAATGGCAAGAGATGATCCGCAACGCAACAGATTCGCCTGAATATGTTCGTGCTCGCATGAATTTTGCTTGGCAATTGTTTCGGGTGAAATCATCGTTCAGTCGTCCAAACAAGAAGCAGCAAAACATTGATACAGGCTTAGAAAAAGCAGTTGGAAGGCTTGGAAATACGCTCTTTGACGACATCGTGAAAACGGCGGACGAGGCATGGCAAAAGGTTTATGAGGGAAAGAATTCAGTCACTCATAAAGCGTTGTCACCCTTGAAGAATTTGCAGAATAAGTTGAACGGTTTGACTTTTGTTGAACCGCATGTTCAGCCTGTGGCGCAGATAATCGGCGAGGCACTTGCACGAGTGCCCAAGCGTGGGAATATCACGGGTAATAATCTGTTGGCATTGCAAGGGCTTGTGTGTTTGATGCGTGATAAAGACGCACTCATTTCGCATGCAAAGAAACTGATAGCAGGACAAAATGTAGATAGCATTTTGGATGGGCTTCTTGCGCCAATTGCGCAAAATGATTTGCCAATGGCGGCTTATGTGGATGTCTACGATCCGATTGAAATGTCAGAGCAAGAGATTGAAGAAATTCAGGACTCTACTTTCCCGATAATCGCCGATAGCATGGGTTTATGGTAGGCGTATGGCTAAAATTCACAACGAACACATTGTAAAATCGCTCCCGCTTCTGGGGGCGGTTTTGGGCAATCGCTATGGTGTAGAGGTTGTTATCAGCGGAGATTCAGCCATGACGGACGGTGACACCATCTATCTTCCGAATCTTCCGCTCGAATGCGACGACTCATTTCTTGGCTTACTGCGCGGTTTTTTAGACCATGAAGCGGCACATATCAGGTACACAGATTTTGATTTAGTAAAGAGTGAGAGCCTCACGAAGTTTGAACAGTTTGTTTGGAATTGCATTGAAGATTGGCGAGTGGAAAAGCTGATGAGTAGTCACTTTAGTGGGTGTAAGCTCAATTTTCACTGGCTGATACGACACATTTTCTGTAAGCCGAATAAGAAGCGAAAATCGCAAAATCTTGAAGAGAATTTGGCTGAATGGATATTACTGACAATTCGCTCATGGGATGTACCCGAACTGAACGAACACATAAAAACATTGGAAAAACAGATAGATAATTGCCCTCAGCTCATTATGGAACTGAGGGCGATTTTGTTTGAAACAAAGAATTATTGCAAAAGCTGTACTGATGCCCTTGACTATGCAAAGCTCATTGCGGATTCTATTCGCAAATATATCAGTGTGTTGGAGATGGATTATCAAGTAGATGCTCAAGCAATAATTTTGGTGGGCGAAGAACAAAAAGATGAAGGAGAAAACAATGAACATTCAGAAAGTGTGCAACAGAGCGGAAATATTCCCACAACCTCTACCGATTCCGCCAATGCCTCCGATATGTTGGGCAACGCACAAGGACGTAACAATATTGTTGCAAGCCTGCGTAATTTGCTTACTGACGACAGCACTAATTTGCCAAGTGCAATCGGAGAAGCTGTAGGAGAGCTGATTGAAAGAATCAGCAGAAAAACAAACCAAGAGAAAGTCAGAGTGGCGCAAGTCGGCACAAAGCAAATGCAGGATTTGAGTGACTACG
>CAYJPB010000224.1:0-1764 GCA_964371955.1 uncultured Desulfovibrionaceae bacterium
TTTCAAAAATCATGGTTTTCCCTCCCCCAAACATACAAATTAGATCCTCGTGGTTTTGCTTACAGTCGATAAATAATAATGCTTGCAAATTGTTATGGTATTCGCTATGTTTTTAAGAGAAAAAGCGCGAACAATAACTAGTCGGAGGATATATTATGAGTATTGAGCAAGCCGAGAAATTGCTTAAAACTATGACAAGTTCACTTATGGGCACAGAGCTTGGTTTTGACGAAAAGGATTTTTTGGAATTGGCAATTGAAGAGAAAATTCCTGTAATCATTAATTTTGAAGACGAAATTGATGGCGTAGAAGCGCTTATAATCAACTGTGTTCTTGGTAGTGTGAATCCGCAAACAAAGGAAGGCTGTGAGCTTATGTATGAATTGCTTGCCGGCAATTATATGTGGGGGCTTACATCAGGCGGAGTTATCGGAATAGACAAAGAAACAGAACTCTGTTGCTTGACGCGTATTGTCGAACTTCCCATTGAACAAGATGTTTTCATGGAGCTTTTTGTGCAAGTTGCTTCTGCCGCAAAATATTGGGTAGAACGCATTGAAGAACATAGCCAAAGGAATGAAGAAATAATTCCCACAGAAACTATGATGAGAGTGTAAACTTCATACACTCACTATTAATAAAATTCGCAAAACAAGAGAAATGTACGACAATTTTTTTGGCAATGCTTTTTGAGTTCTATCTGAAACCAATTGATTTTATTGAAAAAATATTAAAATATTCTTTTGGCACAGATATTGCTATAGGCAAGTATACATTATATTTCAAGGAATAGATTATGGCACAAGTAAATAATACTGTTCATATACGTCAAGCACAAGTCAATCAGCAACCGAATGTTGCACAGGCAGCACAGCAACAAGCGCCCCAACAGCAAATAAATGTGGGTTTACTTGGCGCAAACCAACCTCGCCCAAGAGGTTTTCAAGCTGTAAAAGCACAAGTGCTAGACTCTGTGAACGCAATTAAAAACCAAGTCGTACAAATTGGCAGAGCTATACAAGCACCGCTACAATCGGCTTTAAATCATATCAGACCGCAAGGCGGTTGGCAAAACCAAGAAATACAGTTCAATGGACAAACTATTAGGTATTCAGCAAGTGAGTTGAAAAGTATGGGCTTTGGCAACAGAACTGCTTTTCAGGCAAATCTGGGGCAAACCTTGCTCGCTCGTATAACACATGGTGAAACCTTAATGAAAGACATTCTTGGCGGCAATCCTCCACAAAACGGCGCAACACATCAAGAAATTGGAGATATTATGCTCTTTTTGGATGCAAAATCACGCATGAACGGCAATACTTTTGCTGAGGGTGCATATACAATCGAAGATCCGACAGGTGCGTTGTATGACTTCTTGGAAAGCTCTCACGATAGATATGTGCGTGCTTCAAGCCATATGGAGGACAAGCAGCGTGATCTTATCGACAATCCCGGCGGTGTCGGAGCGCATGCCAATATGCATAGAGGCATTGACTTGCAAGACGGTTCTACATTGCCGAGCGAAAAAAGCACCGTATTGTTTGGCGCAATTTTACAAAGTGATAATCCTGCCGCAGGGCGACGTATTTTCCTAAAAGCCGAAGGTTTTGGGTGCAGAATTGCGTTCGGTTCAGCACACCGCGATATTGCAAATACAGGTGGGCGCCCGAACAGACCAAAACAATTTTCTGATTTTACAAATTTCTGCGGACACGCTAAAGATTTTATTGTGACAAGATTTCAAAACGATTTGGCAGGTTCACG
>CAYJPB010000225.1:0-1740 GCA_964371955.1 uncultured Desulfovibrionaceae bacterium
GCACAATTACGGACAATAATTTAACTTTGCATAATGGCTCTCTTTCCTTTGCGGACGGTGAAATTCAAGAGCATTTCCACTTAGGTAGTTTCAATACAGAAAGCGGTTCAACCCTCTATCTTGATGCAAATATGAACAAAGGCACAGTTGACACAATACATGTCGGCACAGGAAAAATTGAGGGCACAGTTGGCTTAAACATTCTTGCAGACGGCTATGTCGATACTTTTGAAATACTTCATGTTGACGCGATTGCAAACGCCTATACCTATGATTATTACTATAAATATGTGGATGATGATATACTGGGCATAAATTTCACACAAAACGCCAACACTGCAAATAAAGGGCTTAGTGATGCAATTAATGAAGCAAATACTACTTCATTAATCACTTATTCCGTAACTTCCGCAAATGAAATTTTGCCAAGCACGCACACTCCA
Organism: uncultured Desulfovibrionaceae bacterium; assembly: GCA_964371955.1. Taxonomy (GTDB): domain Bacteria; phylum Desulfobacterota; class Desulfovibrionia; order Desulfovibrionales; family Desulfovibrionaceae; genus CAYJAZ01. The sequence goes on from CAYJPB010000225.1 coordinate 444, forward strand.
AGCTTTACAGGGCTTGGCACAACACTCACTATTTTCGGTAATAATAATGTAGATGAAACTTACTCAATAAATGCTTCAAATGTAGATACTGTTGTTGAGGTGGCAAATACTGCAACTCTCAATATCTTCAATGCAAATATAAACAATGCGAAAGTTAGTGCAATAGTAAATGAGGGCGCAACAACTATCTACAATTCAGCTTTTAATAATAACCAAACTGCAATTGAGGTGAATACTCCCGTCAATAGAGGGATAACAAGTATCTACAACACCACATTCACAAATAACACAACGGCACTGAATATTGCAAGCAATGCAATAGCACATGTCTATGCCGTTTTTGACGATGTTGTATTTTTAGAGAACGATACTGCTGTTAGCATGGCAGCAAATAGCACACTCAACCTTGTGGCACAAGGGGCTTCAATTATATTTGATGATCCAATCATAGGCACAGCAGGAAGTTTAATCACTATCAACGACGATACAAGTGGCGGATATTTTGACGGCACAATCGCTCTCAATGCGGATGTGAGCACATATGTAGGGCAAGTGGATTTCTATGGTGGCACAATAGCCATAGGCGAAGATATGGGCACAAATAATACAGGCTATACAAATTTCTTTTCCGACTTCCATGCCATGGGCGATGGCACTCTCAATGCTATAAATAATGCGATGGACAAATTTGATATGACAAATTGGAATACTGCAACGAACACTCTCAATACACGCATTGATGTGGATATAACTCCCGAAACGCCCACAGCCGACTTTTTTGATCATAATGGAAATGCCTCAGCGGATCCGTTACTTGTCAATATTTCTGCTATTAGTATGACAGACTATTCAGGAAGCGGAGAAAGTACAACTCTTGCCCCTACAAACACAAGTGTTGCTGTAACAAATGCAGGAAATAGTTTCACAGCAAGCACAACAAAGGCATACAGCCCCATTGCGATATACGAAATTTCAAGCGCAAATCTTCAAAGCCAAGGCACGCTCAATTTCACAAGAACAAGCATAAACCCCATGGCACAAGCGGCGAATGTCACTACAATGACAAGCACGCACACTAACCTTGATTTGACAGCTACTGCCTTGAAAAATATGACTGGTATGGTGCAAGCTGACTTAGGCGTAGGAAAAGCTCTTTACGACGATTTAGTGGCGAGTACGAATAAATACGCCTATTATAATAGCTTGACAGAAGATGAAAAAGCGCAACTTTTAGTATATATAGATGTAAATAATCTCACTCTAGAATTTAGCAGTGCAGCAGATGCAAACGGCACAG
>CAYJPB010000226.1:0-659 GCA_964371955.1 uncultured Desulfovibrionaceae bacterium
CCTCACCATAAAATTGCGTAACTGCGTGGGCATTCTCAGGCATAAGCAAATTTGCTCCAAGCCCAAGGGAGGCGGTGAGCGCTCCAACCATTGCCAAAGATCCGAATGTATTCAGTAAATTACATTTTTTCAGCACCGCAATATAACGGTTTTTCAAATTTCCGATTGCATTTTTAGTAAGCATACTCTACCTCATTTTTTTAGTGAAAGCATTATCTTCTTTGTCAGTCAAAAAAACAATAGCATACACTAGAATGAATTGCAAGCCAAAGCGATTTGGTAATGCTCCCCGAAAAAAGTAGTGCATTTCAGTAGAAAATCTGATACAACCTTTTCAAGAGTGTTGCGATACATACTCAATTCCTAATAAAACGCGTTTTTCAAACACTTACACTTTTTAAGGGGAAATAAGAGCATGAATCAACAAAAAATGCATGGAAGTTTTGTGGGTTTTTACATTATCACGAAAAACGTGATATTCACGAACTGTATAAATATCAAAAAAATCAACAGATTATATATTTTTCATTTTTTTTAGCGTTATTTCTTTTTTTTATCATTTCTTAACTTGTTGAATTTATAGCATTTATTGCTTGGCACATATCTTGCTACAAAAAGCACAAATAATAAAATTATGGAGATTTATTTATGATTAAAAA
>CAYJPB010000226.1:669-1710 GCA_964371955.1 uncultured Desulfovibrionaceae bacterium
TTAATGTTTGATTCACTGCAATTCAACTATGTCGGCGCTTATGGCAATGACTGGATTAAAACTCCAAATATGGACAGAATGGCCCGTGAAGGCGTGCTTTTTGAAAATTCTTACACCGAAGGTTGCCCAACTGTGCCTTGCCGTCGTGCCATGCACACAGGGCGTTACACCTTGCCTTACAATGGCTGGAGCCCAATGACGATGGAAGACACTTCTATCGCCGATTTGTGTTGGGGCCGCCCCATCGATACAGCTCTTATTTTTGACTGCCCAATGTATCGTTTGCCAAAATTCGGCTATACACGCGCATTTGACAAAGTTTACTTCACACATGGACATGAAGGCGATCACTTCTTCTACGAAACAGATGAACTTATCCACTTAAAACCTGAAGATTATATTGAACAAAGTACATACGATGCCTACGCAGAACGTTTAGGCAAAGGTTCAGCCGATGCAAACTTGCATGAACTGGCATCTTATTTGAGACAACGTCAAAACGGCGGACATAAAGAAGAAAACCGCTACGTTGCTAAAACAATCACTAATGCCATTGAATATATTGAACAAGTAGATCGCAACAAGCAGTTCTATCTCTGGATTGACTCCTTTGATCCACACGAACCTTGGGATCCGCCTGCAGTATACGATCCTGAAATCCCATCTTCACGTTATAACCCCGATTATACAGGCAAAGATGAATTCTTGCCTATCATGGAATTGGTAGAAGGTTTGTATACCGAAGAACAATTGCACCACGTACGTATGCTTTATGCTGAACTTGTTACCGTTTGCGATAAATATCTCGGAAAGCTTTTAGATGCCATGGACAGACTTGGTTTGAACCAAAACACACTTATTATGATGGTATCAGATCATGGTGAACCTCTTGGTAATGCCGAGCATGGACACGGTTTAATGCGTAAAGTGCGCCCATGGCCTTATGAAGAATTAGTGCACACTCCATTGCTTCTTCGCGCTCCCGGAATTGCCGCCGGTCAACGCCTTAAAGGTTTTGTGCAATCATGCGATGTTGCTCCA
>CAYJPB010000227.1:0-1685 GCA_964371955.1 uncultured Desulfovibrionaceae bacterium
ATATTTGAGTTAGCTACAGCATTGCTCATTGCTGAATGAACTGTCTTATACATGATTTCCGCAGATTTTTTCGGCGTGAAACGTAAAATGTTAAGGGCATCTTCCACAGGCTTTCCGCGAACTAAAGCCGCTACTAAGCGTGCTTTTTGTGCGGATACTCTTTGGTATTTAGCTATTGCTTTTACTTCCATGAAATTTTACCCCGTTACTTCTTTGCTTTGGTCTTTTTATCCGCTGCGTGACCATAATAGGTACGAGTCGGTGCAAATTCACCAAGCTTGTGTCCTACCATTGTTTCTGTAACAAACACCGGAATGAACTTTTTACCGTTATGTACGGCAAATGTCAAACCAACCATTTCTGGTAAAATGGTTGAACGACGTGACCAAGTTTTTACAACTTTTCTGTCACCCGTTTCTTGTGCATGTTCCACTTTTTTCATCAAATGGTCATCAACGAAAGGACCTTTTTTAAGTGATCTAGGCATCTCTATATCCTCTACTTAAACTAGGCTTTACGACGTTTAACAATAAGACGTGAAGATGCTTTGTTCTTATCTCTTGTCTTATAGCCCTTAGTTGGAACACCCCAAGGAGTTACAGGGTGACGTCCGCCTGAAGAGCGACCTTCACCACCGCCCAATGGGTGATCTACAGGGTTCATTGCAACACCACGAACTTTTGGTCTTCTGCCAAGCCAACGGTTACGGCCGGCTTTACCCAATGTAATGTTTTCGTGATGAACATTGCCAACTTGACCTACTGTTGCACAACAGCTTGCCAATATCTTACGTACTTCACCGCTAGGTAAGCGTACGAGAGCGTATTTTTCTTCTTTAGCAATCAATTGCGCATAAGAACCGGCTGAACGGCATAATTGACCGCCCTTCCCAGGGTGCATTTCGATATTATGAATATTTGTTCCTACAGGAATTTTATTCAATACCAATGCATTACCGGGTTTAATGTCGGCAGTGTCACCGGCATAAATCTTATCACCTTGTTTAATGCCCACAGGAGCCAAGATGTAGCGCTTTTCGCCGTCTGCATAGTGCAAAAGTGCGATGTTTGCTGTACGGTTTGGATCATATTCAATATGTGCAACTGTTGCCGGAATATTGAGCTTGTTACGCTTGAAATCGATGATACGATATAAGCGCTTATGCCCGCCACCACGACGACGGCTTGTTACACGTCCATTGTTGTTACGTCCACTTTTCTTGGTGAGTCCGATTGTCAAACTTGGTTCAAAACCTTTACGGGTGATTTCCGCAAAGTCTGATACAGTTTGAAAACGACGACCGGCAGAAGTGGGTTTTAGCTTACGAACAGCCATTGCCTACACTCCCTCAAAAAATTCAATTGTGTCACCTTGTTTCAAAGTAACATACGCTTTGCGATAGCCAGCGATTTTACCTTGAACTCGGCCTTGACGAACACGATCACGATTTTTTACCGTGATAACATTCACATTTTCCACAGAAACTTTAAAAGCATCTTCAACTGCTTTTGCAATTTCAATTTTATTTGCTTTCGGATGTACTAAGAAAGTAACTTGGTTCGCTTGTTCACGAACAAAAGTTGCTTTTTCCGAAACTAATGGCTTGATTAATATTTGTGTGTAATCCATTTCTGTCCCCTACTTCAATCTTTCTTCTAAAGAAGGAAGAGCATTTTGCAAAACAA
>CAYJPB010000228.1:0-1623 GCA_964371955.1 uncultured Desulfovibrionaceae bacterium
CAAGTTTTTCCCTCCCACAAGCCCCCACCCTTTCCTTCTAAAAACTTTTTATTACCACCGCGTTTAATCTTGTGGATAAGCAAAATTTGTGGTGGCGGTGGGAAAATTGCATTATAACACAATAATCCTTCAGGACAAACATTTTGAGAATTAGATTGGCGTGGAATAACGTGGACTAAATCAGTATTGATTTACCTACATATATTGAGAGAACTCTATCTTTCAAAATATGTATAACCGCGTATTCCCTCTTCATAAGCGCGCATAGTTGCGTAACGTTCTTTAGCTGTCATACGGCGATCTCGTACCGCTTTTTCTGCCATGCTGCGAATATCTTCAAGAATACTGCGTGGATCGTATTCAACATAAGCAAGAATGTCTTCAACAGTGTCACCACGTATTTCGCGCATAAACTCATAAGATCCGTCTTCATGTATACGCACGGAAACAACGTTTGTATCGCCAAGTAGATTGTGTAAATCACCCAAAGTTTCTTGATACGCACCCACCAAAAATACGCCTAAATAATATTCTTCATCTTTATGGAGTTTATGGAGGTTGAGCGTTGTCTTAAAACCCTGCGGATCGATAAAATGGTCGATAGTTCCATCAGAATCACAAGTAAGATCAGAAAGAATTGCTTGTTGTGAAGGATATTCTTCAAGCCTGTGTATAGGCATAATCGGGAAAAGCTGGTCTATTGCCCACGAATCGGGAAGCGATTGAAAAACAGAAAAGTTACAATAATATATATCTGCAATTGAAGCTTCAATTCCTGCCATATCTTTCGGAATGTGCTTAAGTTTACTTTTTTCCTGCGCAACTTTTTTCATAATTGCCCAAAAATAACGCTCAGCCATTGTGCGATCACGTAAGGTCACTTTGCCGGCATTGAAGAGCTGTTGCATTTCGTCGTAATAATATAGTGCGTCGTTATAGGCTTCTTGCAAGTTTCTTAAGGTAAGCCCCTCGTATGCTTCACGAAGATTACGCACAGGATCGGGGCAGTTTTCAGGAAGTTCATCAGGCAATGTGCCCACTTCAATAATACTCACATCTAAAATATTGAAAAGGAGCACAGAATAATAAGCAACGGTTGCTCGCCCTGATTCAGTAATGATATGTGGATGTTGAATATCCAATTCGTCAACAATTGCCATAACGGCTTCAATAACATCTGTGCAGTATTCATCAAGTGAATAGTTTCGAGAACACACATAATTTGTATTTGAACCGTCATAATCCACGGCTAAGCCACCGCCTAAGTCGAGGTATGTCATATTCGCGCCCTCGCCTACAAGCCCTGCATATATGCGTGTTGCTTCTGTTACCGCGGCACGAATATCACGTATATTCGGCACTTGTGAGCCAAGATGATAGTGCATAAGCTGTAAACAATCGAGCATATCATTTGCTTTTAAAGTATCAACAACATCAATAATTTGTGCTGAGGTGAGTCCAAATGAAGAACGTTCGCCGCCGGATTCCGACCAGTGCCCGCTTGCCTTTGTTGAAAGCTTTACACGCCCACCCAGCAGTGGCCGAATACCTAAAGCTTTTGAGCGTTGCATAACAATTTCAAGCTCACTTGGCATTTCTAAAACAAAGAAGCATTTCAAGCCC
>CAYJPB010000229.1:0-1622 GCA_964371955.1 uncultured Desulfovibrionaceae bacterium
TTGCACCGGAATTATCGGCTACTTCAAGCCTTGATTCTACTTGAATCATAGTCTTTTCCTTTGCTACATTTGCCTAAAGCAAATTTATACTGCCTTTTCAATGATTGACACTAAGTGCCAACGCTTGTTACGGCTAAGGGGTCTAAATTCAACAATTTCAACCTTATCACCAATTCCACATTCGTTTTCAGGGTCATGCGCAGTAAACTTTGTGTGTCTGCGGATGTATTTCTTCAAAAGTGGGTGCTTTACTAAGGTTTCTACGCGAACAACTATAGTTTTATCGGATTTATCCGAAACGACAGTTCCGACAAGTTTTCTGCCCTTGCGGTGGCTTATCGCTGTGTTCATGTAACACTCCTCGCCTTCACCTAGGCTTTTTTCACGCCTTTGACTGAAAGTTCAGTCAAGATACGTGCTATATTTTTCTTTGTTTCTTTCAGCGAAGAGGTTTTTTCCAATTGACTTGTTGCGTGTTGAAAACGAAGATTAAACAACTCTTCACGACTTTCTTTAAGCTTTGCTTTCAATTCTTCAACGCTCATGTTTGCTAATTCGAGTTTTTTCATTACTCAAACGCCCCCTCTCTCACAACGATTACAGTCTTACAAGGTAATTTGTGCTTAGCACGGGTCAACGCTTCCGTTGCCAATTCCTTGTTGACTCCCTTGATTTCGTATAATATGCGACCTGGTTTTACTGGTGCACACCAACCAACCGGAGAACCTTTACCCTTACCTTGACGTACTTCAAGAGGTTTTGCAGTTACCGGACGATCGGGAAAAATACGAATCCAAACCTTACCGCCACGCTTGATATGACGCATCATAGCAATACGAGCAGCTTCTATTTGTTGGCTAGAAATCTTTGCGTGCTCAACTGCTTTGAGGCCAATATCGCCAAAAGCAACTGTTGCACCGCGTGTAGCAGGACCGCGAAGTCTGCCTTTCTGCCATTTACGGAATTTAACTCTTTTAGGTGCAAGCATTATTGTTCTCCCCCATTACCGAGAAGTTCGCCTTTGTAAATCAATACTTTGATACCGATAATACCGTATGTGGTCAATGCTTCTGCAAAACCATAATCGATATCGGCTCTCAATGTTTGAAGTGGCACACGTCCTTCACGATACCATTCGGAGCGAGCAATTTCAGCCCCAGCAAGACGACCACCGCAAGTTACTTTGATGCCTTCAGCACCAAACTTACGAGCCATACCTACAGTACGCTTCATCGCACGTCTGAACGCTACACGACGTTCCAATTGCATTGCCATGTTTTCGGCAACCAATTGAGCATCGACTTCAGGACGACGTACTTCTAAGACTTCTAAAGCAAATTCTCTTCCGAATTTCTTTTTGAGGTCATTACGCAATTTTTCAATATCAGCACCCTTTTTACCGATGATAATACCGGGGCGAGCTGTTGAAAGAATTAAGCGTATCTTGCCGCCAAAACGTTCAATTTCAATTTTTGAAATTCCTGCAGTATACAAAAGTTTTTTTACGAACTTACGAATGCGGAAATCTTCTTCAACAAAACTGGCATATTCCTTAGCGCTGAACCAACGGGACTGCCATGGCTTATTATACCCTAAACGGAAGCCATAAGGATGTACTTTCT
>CAYJPB010000230.1:0-1621 GCA_964371955.1 uncultured Desulfovibrionaceae bacterium
AACCGGCATTTTCTTTTAAATCGCCTTCTTCGCGTGCTTCTTTAATTGCTTGAATAACTTGAGGTCTTTCGTGTTTGAGGCTTTCGAGTTCTTTTTCGAGTTTTTTAAAACCTTGAATAGAAATTGGAATAGACATAATAACTCCTGAAAATTGAAACTTTGAAAGAGAATGAAAAAAAGACCGCCCCGTTTTTTTATCGGGGCTGTCTTACATCTAACATCGATTAAATATATTGTTTTTTTCTTAAAAAGTCAAGTCTTGCAAATGAGAAATTTAATCAGGCAAGTAATATATTGTTTTTATTGCGAATAAATATCGTTTTTATGTTCTGAAAGTGTTTTTATAATATTGTCTCTTGCCTCTGCCACGCTTGATTTCACTGTTGCGCCGGAAGCGTTTTTATGTCCGCCACCACCAAAGAAAGAAGCAAGTTTTTGTACATCGTCCTCTCCTTGTGAGCGAAGTGAAACTCGTGTTTCAAAGGCTTTTTCTTCACGTAAAATACATGCAATGCGTGTGCCTTTGATTTTTCTTAATTGTTCCACAAATCCTTCCAAGTCTTCTTTTATACAAGAAAATTCTTCCAAAAGTGCCTTGCTGGCGATAGAATATGTAAGCCCAAGTTCTTTATCCATGACGTATGTTGATAATAGGTAAGCCCATAGTTTTGTTTTATTTTCAGTCCATTGGTTGTTGAGTGCCTCACTCACCTTGCTTGGATTCAGCCCGAGATTGACCATATGTGCAGCTGTCATAAGCACTCGAGCATTTGTATTGCCGTAAGAAAAAGAGCCTGTGTCTGTAAGAAATGTTGTGTATAGGCAAAAACCAAGTTCATCAATCATTGGAATATCAAGCATTAGCGCAAGGCACGCCACTGCATTTCCTGTTGATGCCATTGTTGTATCCACCCAGTTTGTAAGTGAGCCGAATTCAGGATTAAATAAATGATGGTCAATATTTACCGATGGAGCAAGTTTCAAGAGCTTGTCCGCATGGAGCCCCAGTCTTTTTCTGTCACCGCAATCCAGAATAATAAGTGTCTCGGGTTTAAAGCTAAGTGTGTCAAGGTCATGCTCTATTATACATGGATAGGGCAAAAATTCAAGAAAATCAGGAACGCAGGATTCATTATATAAGGAAAAATTTTTCCCGAGCGATTTACATATATATCCCATAGCTGCTGCAGAGCCAAGAGCATCGCCGTCGGGTGAAGCGTGGCAACAGATAAGGAAATTGTCACGGTTACGAACAATTTCGATGCATTTATTCATCGCTTCTTGCGATTGCGATGATAAATCGTTTAGTATAAATCTTTTTAGCGACATAGTATTTTATCTTATTTTTAAAAGTAAAAAATGGAAGTTGACAAAGACATAATTCGCCTCCGGTGCGGGCAAAGGGAATAATTTCCTTTGCAACCCCTAACAGTTTCACCGGACATGAAAGCTTTATAATATACCGTTATTACATGAAATATTTTCAAAATTAGAGTGGCGTGCTCTTAACCCTACCATTGGTCATGAAGACCAAGTGCCACAATGGTGACAATACGCGACATCATCTGGCGGAAGCGTATAGGAGTCGAACCTACCATAGAGCTCTTAACCCTACCATTGG
>CAYJPB010000231.1:0-1250 GCA_964371955.1 uncultured Desulfovibrionaceae bacterium
ATGTAAGCCCATTGCACGCACGAGTTCTTCAATCGGCGCAAATTGCATAACCAATTCTTCGGGGGTTGCTTGCCTGTTCGCCTTGTAAAGAGGATAAATTTCATGGCGAAAATTTGGGCCTTTTCCGTCTTTTATAAAGGAAAAAAATTGCGGTTGCTCTTCTTTTAAAAGCTTGAGCAAAACCCGTGCTACTGTATAGATTGCGCCTGTGGGAAAGCCATCGGTGCGCGTCATTTTCATATTGCCGTAAAAGCCTTTGAAAATAAAGGCTGATGCGTCCATAAGGTAGAGCGGAGGCGAGTCAAATGTGAACGAATTTTTTAGCGCCATTGCTCACGCTCCAATTTCAATAATTGTTCTTTCACATCAAGCCCTCCGGCATAACCGGTTAATTTTCCGTCTGAGGCAATAACTCTATGGCAAGGCACAATGATTGCTATAGGATTTCTGTTATTTGCCAAGCCCACAGCACGCGACGCTTTTGGATTGCCGACAGCTGTGGCGATTTCTTTATAGGAGCGTGTTTCACCATAAGGAATTTCGCACAGTGCTGCCCATACTTTTTTCTGAAAATCTGTGCCGATAAGCGTGTAGGGAACATCAAAGTCTATACGTTTATTTTCAAGATATTCAGTGAGTTGGAAAAACACTTTTTCGCTAAAGTCGTTTTTTTCACCAAAATCAAGCACTTCATCGTGCTCTTTTTTCAATGAATAGAGTATATTATTTTCATAAATAATACGATAAAGGCCTATGGGAGTTTGGTATATTGCAAATTTTTTCATAAAAATCATTATATAATTTCTTAAAAATATTGTCAAAACTTTTTTCTTGCGTATTGCGTGATTTTACGATATTTTTCTACTTCCTTATGGGTATAGATTTATTGGAGGTAAGATTTATGAGTCAATGGTCAAAATCAAACGATGTTTTAGCAACAACTAACAGAGGTACTCCTTGCGAGTCCGGATTATGTACTCTTTGCCGTGCAGATTGCCAAGGTAAATGTGAAACATGGCTCGGTTCAATGATGGGCAGACAATTGCTTTATCCACGTGACTTTGGGCTTACAACAGCCGGTGCAGTAAGCACAGTCGCTGAAGGCGTATCCTACAGCTCATTGCGTATCAATGGTTCATTGTATGGCGCAATTGGTGCGGATTCACAAAAAGCAAAAGACGGAAACACTCTTTTTACAGACGTTTCCATCGAAACAAGCTTCGGAAATGAAGTAATCACAAAGTGTCGCT
>CAYJPB010000231.1:1260-1590 GCA_964371955.1 uncultured Desulfovibrionaceae bacterium
GTTCCACTTTCATCGCCGCAAAATACTGGAGTTCTTTTGCTACAGGTTGCGCAATTGCCGGTGTTCCCGTTGTTATCGGTGAAAACGTTGTAGGTGTTGATAAACAATCAGTTATAGAAAATGGACGCATTGTAAAAGCTCCCGAACTTGAACGCAGAATTGACGGTTACCTCCGTTATTACGACGGTTACGGCGCGCTTATCGTTCAAATGAACGTTGAAGACACACGTAACGGTGTTGCAGAATATATTGCATCAAAATATGCAGATAAAGTTATTATCGAACTCAAATGGGGACAAGGCGCAAAAAATATCGGTGGTGAAATCCAAG
>CAYJPB010000232.1:0-1568 GCA_964371955.1 uncultured Desulfovibrionaceae bacterium
AAAAGCATAATGGTATTATTGCAAACCCAAATTGCTCAACAATTCAAATGCTTGTTGCACTCAAACCTATTCACGACAATGCAAAAATTGAGCGTATTATTGTTTCAACCTATCAAGCTGTTTCGGGCACAGGAAAGGCTGCCATTGAAGAACTTGAAAACCAAGTACGCCAAATTTACTCTATGAAAGACGTTGAGTGTGATGTCTACCCTCACCAAATTGCATTCAACTGCTTGCCGCACATTGATGTGTTTCTTGAAAATGATTACACAAAAGAAGAAATGAAAATGGTCCACGAAACGCATAAAATATTTGAAGATGACAGTATCGGCGTTTCACCGACTGCTGTGCGCGTACCTGTATTTTATGGACACAGCGAATCCATAAATGTGCAAACACAAAAGAAAATCACTGCACAAGAAGTACGTGTATTGCTTTCACAAGCTCCCGGCGTGCATGTGGTTGATAATCCAAGCGAAAAAATGTATCCCATGCCTATACATGCAGGCGGAGAAGATGAAGTTTTTGTAGGACGTATTCGTGACGACAGTTCAGCGCCAAATTCTGTAAATATGTGGGTGGTTGCGGATAATATCCGTAAAGGTGCGGCACTTAATGCTGTGCAAGTTGCCGAAGAACTTGTGAAAAGAAATCTCGTAAGAGTCGTCGATAAAAACGTTTTTTAAGTTAAGAGAAAGTTGCCGGAAATGGTATTTGTCTCCACAATGCCCCACTGACTTTTAATGCATTTGCTGATATATCGAACTTAATGATTGCAAAAGTGAGTGTTTCAAGAGAATAATTTCCTCCGTTTTGCAGGAGACGAATACTATTTCTGTCATTAGCATATTATTTAAAAAGGTATATTATGTCACAGATTTTCAGTAAAACACGCTTACTTACACCCGGCCCGACGGAGATTCCCGACAGGGTGCGCCTTGCCATGGCAGCGCCCATGATTCATCACAGAAAGCCGGAATTCAAAACAATCTTAGAAGAAACTCAAGTTTTGCTCAAAACTTTGTTTGGCACAAAAGAAGTTGTTCTTCCTCTTGCCTGTTCGGGTACAGGAGCGATGACCGCGGCTGTGCACACTCTTTTTGCTCAAGGCGAAAAAGTTCTTGTGATTAATGCAGGAAAATTTGGCGAGCGTTGGGGAAAAATTGCGCAAACGCACGGACTTGAAGTTGTGGAACATATTCTTGATTGGGGCAAAGCTATAACCGCTCCAGAACTGGAAAAACTGCTTTCAGAACATGCAGATGTGAAAGGTGTTCTTCTGCAAATCAGCGAAACGAGCACAGGCGCGCAAATGCCCATTCAAGAGCTGGCAAATGTTACAAGAAATACAAATGTGCTTATGGTTGCAGACGGTATTTCCGCTGTAGGCATCACCCCTTGCCCAATGGATGATTGGGGAATAGACTGCCTACTCACAGGTTCGCAAAAAGGTTTAATGCTTCCTCCGGGTTTGGCGCTTATTGCACTTTCGCAAAGAGCATGGGAAAAAGCCGAACATATAAAAACCGATTGTTTCTATTTCAATCTTTTGAAAGAAAAAGAAAATT
>CAYJPB010000233.1:0-1560 GCA_964371955.1 uncultured Desulfovibrionaceae bacterium
TTTGATTGTTTCTTTAACAACTTTTGCAAAAGTAAACGAATTCGGCTTTATCGAAACACCATATCGTGTTGTAAAAGACGGTAAAGTCACAGATGAAATTGTGCATATCGATGCAACATGTGAAGACAATAAATTACTTGCCCCTGCTGTTGCGCGTGTTAACCCCGACGGCTCTTTTGCCGATCACACAATCCCCGCAAGAGCGGCCGATGACGTTATTATGGCACAACCAAACGAAATTTCTTACCAAGATATTTCACCAAGCCAAATGGTTTCTATTTCAGCGGCACTTATTCCATTCCTTGAGCACGATGATGCGAACCGTGCGCTCATGGGTTCAAACATGCAACGTCAGGCAGTTCCGCTTCTGCAACCCGAACGCCCATTGGTAGGCACAGGAATTGAACTTGATGTTGCCCGTGACTCAGGTGCGTGTTTGCTTGCCGAAGGTACAGGTGTTGTTGAATATGTTGATGCTGAGCGTGTTATTGTTGCTTACACTGATGTGCATTTAGAAAAATTTGGTGGCGTAAGAGCATACGACTTGCTTAAATTCCACAAATCAAACCAAAACTCTTGCTTTGGACAAGTTCCTTCTTGCTACAAAGGGCAAAAAGTTGTAAAGGGCACATTGCTTGCGGACGGTCCCGATACAGAAGCAGGCGAACTTGCACTTGGTAAAAACCTCACTGTTGCCTTTATGCCTTGGTGTGGATATAACTTTGAAGATTCCATTCTTATTTCTGAAAAAATGGTGAAAGAAGATATCTTTACTTCTATCCATATTGAAGAATTTGAAGTAGTTACTCGTGATACGAAGCTCGGGCCCGAAGAAGTCACCCGCGATATTCCGAATGTTGGCGAAGATATGCTCAGAAATCTCGACAGTGCCGGTATTATCCGCATCGGTGCCGCTGTAAAGCCGGACGACATCTTAGTAGGTAAAATCACGCCAAAAGGTGAAACACAACTCACTCCCGAAGAAAAACTTCTCCGTGCCATCTTTGGTGATAAGGCTCGTGATGTAAAAAATACTTCACTCAAAGTTCCTCCGGGAATCGAGGGTATTGTTGTTGACGTAAAAGTCTTCAACCGTCGCTCAAGTGAAAAAGACGAAAGAACACGCGATATCGAAGATTACGAAATTAACGTTATCGACAAAAAAGAAGCCAGACATATCAAGATTCTTACACAACACATCAAAGATCAGATTTTTGACACAATTAAAGATGTTAAGTTGAAAGAAGATATTATCGGATCAAAGAAAAGTGAAGTTCTTGTATCTGCCGGTGCGACGATTTCAAAGGCGGACTTGGAAGAAATTTCCTTGAAAAAACTTGAGAATGTTTTTGCAGACAGCGATACAAACGAATTTATCAGCGAAAAACTTGCCGCATATGATAATAACCTCAATGTCATCAAAAATCTTTACGATGCCAAACGCGAAAAAGCAACGGAAGGCGACGATTTACCTCCGGGCGTAATTAAAATGGCAAAAGTCTATATCGCTGTGAAACGTAAGCTTTCTGTGGGCGATAAAATGGCGGGTCGCCACGGTAA
>CAYJPB010000234.1:0-1541 GCA_964371955.1 uncultured Desulfovibrionaceae bacterium
ACACCATTTTTAGCACTGTATATAAAGGGATTATCAGCAGAAGAATCCCTTTATTGCGGGCTTTGAGGGTAATAGTACATGGCGATCAAAATAGCAAAATAATTAGCATAAACCACAAGAGTATATCAACAAGTGGAATGAATTGGTAATTGTAGAACGTAAAGAATAAAGGCAAGATAAAATCACTAAACATATACACTTGACAATAAAGCAAAAAAACATTATCTAACAGAAAAAATATTAGATAATAAAAAATATAGCAGAAAGCGTATAAGAAAGTGAGAAGAAAATGGAAAATGAAAGTATAAAGCTCGAATATAAGGCACAATACACAGAAGACGTTCGCAAAGAAGTTATCGCTTTTGCTAACACTCAAGGCGGTAACATATACATCGGAATCAACGACGACAAACAAGTTATAGGGCTCGAAAATGCTGAAAATGTTTTGCTTCAAGTCACGAACAGTATCAGAGACAGCATCAGGCCCGATATCACGATGTTTGTAAAATGCCAAACAGAAATCAAAGAAGGCAAAAATATCACTGTAATTCACGTACAAAAAGGCACTGCTTCGCCCTATTATTTGGCAGGCAAGGGTATACGTCCTGAGGGGGTGTATGTACGGCAAGGATCGTCTTCTGTGCCTGCTTCCGAAAGTGCCATACTCAAGATGATAAAGGAAAGTTCTGGTGATGTGTATGAACAAAATCGCTCTTTGGAGCAAAATTTGACTTTTGATACTCTGAAAAAGGAATTTCAAGGACAAAACATTCCGCTCGAACAAATACAAATGAAAACTCTTGGAATTATCGAGCAAGACGGGCAATATTCCAACCTTGCCTTGCTTCTTTCAGAACAGTGCCAACACACTATAAAACTTGCAGTTTTTGAAGATACAAGCAAAATAATATTCAAGGATAGGCACGAGTTCACAGGATCACTTCTTGCTCAAATGCGTGATTGCTTCACATTTATTGACAGGTACAACAGCACAAGTTCCCATATTGATGGGCTAACACGCACAGACACAAGAGATTACCCAATTTCAGCTATCAGAGAGGCTTTGCTCAATCTTCTTGTTCATCGTGACTATGCCTACAGTGCAAGTTCGTCTGTGAATATCTATGCGGATAAAATTGAATTTTTGACTGTTGGCGGACTTGTAAAAGGTATCAGCATGAATGATATACTGCTTGGCGTTTCCATGTTGAGAAACAAGAATTTAGCCAATATATTCTACCGTTTGAAACTGATTGAAGCTTACGGTACTGGCATTGCAAAAATTATGGATTGCTATGCCCAAAGCAGCCTCACACCGCTTATCGAAGTGAGTGACAACGCTTTCAAAATCACGCTGTATAACACGCAATTCAAAGGCAATTCGATTGCAATGCAAGCAATAAGCAGACTTTCCGAAAAAGAAGAGCGCATACTTGAACTTTTCAATAATAATGACTCTATCACACGCTCAGATGTGCAAACTCATCTAAACATAGCACAAGCAACGGCTGTGAATTATATCAAAAAACTCCAAGAGAAGA